>JALXCS010000088.1:0-2574 GCA_026990815.1 Methylomonas sp.
ATTTAATACCATACATAAAACAGGTTTTGATTTGAATGGAACTGCCGGGACAGATTTATTCAATTTTGGTGTGACACCAATTGAAACTAGAAAGCTGGGTACAGCAGCGGGAGCGGTAACTGCAACTTATCAAGCATCTGTTGCAAGTTTAAGCCCCAGTGATTACCAGTTGGATTACAATGGCGCGGATTATACCTTAACCAGGTTGTCAGATAATTCAACAACAACGATTACGGCAGGTAGTACAACAACCATAACGGGTCCTGGGTTTGATATCGTAACAAGTGGTATGGTCGCAGGTTCAAGTTTTTTTATTCGACCAACTTTCAATGCGGCAAAAAATATTGACGTGGCCTTTGGTGATCCCAGAAAAATAGCTGCTTCGGAAACCGCAACAACAGTTCCGGGTGATAATAAAGTCGCATTGAAATTGGCTGGCCTGGAAACCCAGATGACTCTAAATTCGGGTACGGACACTATTGCCGATACTTATGGGCAATTGATTTCAGATGTTGGTTCTTTAACGCATACGGCTAATATAAGCAGGTCCGCTCAAGAAACCTTGTTGAATCAGGCCCAGGCAGCCAGAGAAAATATTGCTGGAGTGAATCTGGATGAAGAAGCGGCCAATCTGATCAAGTTTCAAAACTCCTATCAAGCTGCTGCACAGGCCGTTGCAGTTGCCAGTTCATTGTTTGATACCTTAATTGGGGTGGTAAGATAATATGCGAGTTTCTACTTCATGGATGCAGCAATCTGGCACTAATGCATTGTTAAAGCAGCAAGCTACACTGAACCAGACACAATTAAAACTGGGTTCCGGTAAAAAAATTCTGACTCCTTCAGAAGACCCTAAAGCCGCAGTTAAAATTGTCGATATTAAAGAGAAGATTAAGCAGACAGAACAATTCCAGGAAAATATCAATACTGCCAGACAGCGATTATCGTTAGAAGAAACTACCATACAAAATATTATTGAAAGTGTTCACCGAGTCAAGGAATTAGGCATACAAGGGATGAATGATGTCAATTCCTTGAATAACCGAAAGGCGATTGCTGCTGAACTGGATCAACTCAATCAGCAAATATTGAGTGTCGCAAATACTAAAAACTCGAATGGCGAATATTTATTTGCTGGTTTTTTAAGTGATCAGGTGCCCTTTGTGGAGCAGACGCCTGTAACGACACCGGCAACCTTTGATTATGCTGGGGATGGAAATCAGCGACAAATACAAATCGGCCCTAATCGGACCATTGCTGATGGCAACCCGGGTGAGGAAGTTTTTGGTAGTTCTGGAACGGATAGTCTATTTGAAATTATTGATGAACTGTCTGCCGGTATGAAAAGTAATAATCCACCTTTATCAGCACTGGATAAATTAGACACCTCTTTAGAGAAGGTTTTGTCAGTTCAGGCAACTATTGGCGCCAGATTACATGCGCTGGATCGTCAACAAGATCTAAATGAAGATACTATTTTAAATATGCAAACAGTGCTATCAGAAACAGAAGATCTGGACTATGCAGAAGCGATTAGTAAATTCAATTTACAAAATGTTGCTTTGCAAGCTGCACAGCAGGCCTATACTAAAGTACAGAGTTTATCATTGTTTAATTATCTGTAAAGATTCCTTCTGACCATTAATTGCTGGTTTTTAACAAGTCGGTAATATGGGCTAATTTTGCTCCTAAATCCAGAACGAATTGTTGCTGTTTTGGATCAATAAGCAATCCCTCATCTGAAAAAGCCTTGATTGCCTGGGGAATGGCAATTTGCTCTGGAATAACAGTGACTCCAATATTGGATAACAGCATTCTCAAAAAAACCAAGCCTCGAATACCCCCCAGTGCGCCAGGGGAAGTTGCCATGATGGCTGCTGTCTTATCTTTATAAGCAACCAGTGGCGGTTCATTTTTTGATTCAGCTCTGGATGCCCAGTCAATGACATTTTTTAACAGCGGGCTAAAAGTACTGTTGTATTCGGGAGAGGCAATTAAAAAAGCATCGTGGTCTATTAAGAGGTTTTTAAAGTCACGGGCCTTTTCGGGCATTCCTTGTTCTGTTTCCAAGTCTTGATTAAAGATTGGCATTGGATAATCTGCCAAATCGATAAATGCGATTTTTGCCCCGGCATTTTTTGCGCCGGAGATAGCAATTTTTACAAGCTTCTTATTGAATGAATTTTTTCTGTCGCTTCCAGCAAAGGCAAGGATTTTAGACATGGTTGTTCTCCTTATTCGGTTGTCTGACAAGTCTATTCTGCCCACGAGTTTATCGCAAAGTTTTTGCCGCTTCTGGGTAGAATCCACATTTGATAAAGGGAAACAAACCAGGTGATAGCGGAACATAAACTGTAGCCAACTCCGGAAATAATGGTTAACCATGCGAAGTTAGGCGACATTTTGGTCAGCCACCAGGAAAAAACATCAATGATCAGGAAAAAAAAAGGCAGGGTGAAAATAGTAATTTTTAAGCAAGAATAATGATTAATAAAAATTGTTAATTATAAACTGGTTATAATGGATAATAGTAGTAGTTATGATGTTTGACTATTAAAAAAAAAAAAAAAAAGC
>JALXCS010000088.1:2584-24478 GCA_026990815.1 Methylomonas sp.
TAGTAATTTTTAACCATGGCTTGATTTTTACTGCAAGACTGAAAATTAGCCCATTGAAAAAAAAGATAAATGAAATGGCAAAAATATGGATATGTGAAACTCTTGTTAGCGTTGTGGTTGATGCTCCTTTATTAGTCGTTGTAACCTTTTTTACATTTTCATATCGTGTAAAGTCTGGTAAACCAGGGATTACGCTGTGACATGAAATACAATTACTATAGAAAATATTTTTAATTTGTTTTTGCCACTGGTCTTTGGGGGCGCCAGCTCTTACCCACTTAATGATCTCCATCTTATCTGCCTCTGGCGCTTTGTCTCTCATCGAGCCATTGAGTTTGGTTTCAATTTTGCTATTTGCCGGGTCGCCATGATAACTGTATACGATATCATCAACAGATAATCCAAATTTACCATCAGCCATGCCATGTGTCGTAAGAATTTGCGCGCTGGCCAATAAAGCTCCCAGTCCAACTGTCAATAAATAGCCACTAAAAAGACTTTTAATGGTGCTGCTAAGGCTGGGTAAATTTAACCAGCTAAAATCATTCTTTTGTTTATTGTTGGTCATGTTTGAAAAAATTGACGAAGTAGGGGCACTGTCTTAAAAGTTATTTATTGCCTCGAGTTTCACTTTTCTTGGTGAAAAAAATAAAGAAGTGAATTGCTATATTATTGCAAATACCCGAGAATATTAGTCAAGTATATAAGGTATAGGATTTGCAAATTAATTATTCCAGAGAAAATTGTATTCGGATGAGGAAATAAAACTTTGGCTCGTAGTAAAAGTAGCCATAAATGGCTTCAGGAACATTTCAAGGATGAGTTTGTCAAAAAAGCCCATAAACAGGGTTTCCGTTCACGTGCCGTTTTTAAGCTCCAGGAAATTCAGGAGAAAGATCGGATAATTAGGCCGGGAATGAATATTCTGGATTTAGGTGCAGCGCCAGGAGGATGGTCCCAATATGCTCGAAAATTAATTGGAGCAAATGATAGGATTTACGCTTTGGATATATTGCCAATCAAGCCCTTAGACGGCGTCGAGTTTATTCAAGGTGATTTCAGAGAAGATGCTGTGTTGGCTAAATTGATTGAGTTATTGGATAACCGGGAAATAAATTTGGTTTTATCTGATATGGCGCCAAATATAACCGGAAATAAAGCGATTGATCAGCCTGGATCAATGTATTTAGCTGAATTGGCTTTGGATGTGGCCAGACTGGTACTTGAACGAAATGGAAGTTTTCTTGTCAAACTTTTTCAAGGGCAGGGAAGTGATGACTTTTTGGCCGAGGTGCATAAGTTTTTTTCCAAGGTATTAATTAGGAAGCCAAAGGCATCACGTTCAAGAAGCAATGAAGTGTATGTTTTAGCAAAGGGTTTTAGGCAGTAAGAAATAATTTAACTATGCTAGATTTAGTAGCTGTAACCTAATTTATAACACAGAACAGGTAAAATTGCCGGTCAGGTTTAGTATTTCCTGATACAATTTTACATGTATTTAAAAAATGACCGTTCCGGTCGGGAGCGAATAGCTTGAACGATATGGTAAAAAACATAATTCTCTGGGTAGTTATTGCCGTTGTACTGATGTCTTTATTCAATAGCTTTGGTACGCGAGGTGGTAGACCAGATTCAACAATATCTTATACGCAATTTATTGATTCAGTAAAAGCGGGGCAGATTCAACAGGTTATCATTGATGACAAAGTCATCAAAGGTAAAACACAGGGTGGTGAGCGCTTTAAAACTTATGCTCCTGACGATCCTCATTTAATTGATGATCTACTGGCAAATGGCGTGGATATCAAGGCGCGTGAGCCTGAACAGCAATCAATGTTCATGCAAATCTTTATTTCATGGTTTCCAATGCTGTTGCTGATTGGTGTGTGGGTGTTTTTCATGCGGCAAATGCAAGGCGGTGGCAGTGGTGGCCGTGGTGGAGCAATGGGTTTTGGAAAAAGTAAAGCCAAATTGCTGGAAGAAGACCAGATCAAGGTAACCTTTGCTGATGTTGCAGGCGTGGAAGAAGCCAAGGAAGAAGTGGAAGAAATGGTGGATTTTCTGAAAGATCCAGCAAAATATCAGAAACTTGGCGGTAAAATTCCTCGTGGTGCATTAATGGTTGGCCCGCCGGGAACAGGTAAAACATTGTTGGCGCGCGCTATTGCTGGTGAAGCCAAAGTTCCATTTTTTTCAATATCTGGTTCTGATTTTGTTGAGATGTTCGTTGGTGTCGGGGCCTCAAGAGTTCGAGACATGTTCGAGCAAGCAAAGAAACATGCGCCATGTATTATTTTTATTGATGAGATTGATGCGGTTGGTCGACAGCGTGGCGCTGGCTTAGGTGGGGGGCATGATGAGCGTGAGCAAACTTTAAACCAGCTGCTGGTTGAGATGGATGGTTTTGAGGGTAATGAGGGTATTATTGTGATTGCCGCAACTAATCGTCCGGACGTTTTGGATAAGGCGTTATTACGTCCAGGCCGATTTGATAGGCAGGTAACTGTTGGGCTACCAGATATCCGTGGTCGTGAGCAGATTTTGAAAGTACATTTAAAGAAAGTTCCTACTGATGATGATGTGATCATAAAATATATTGCCCAAGGGACACCGGGTTTTTCCGGAGCTGATTTGGCAAATCTGGTCAATGAGGCGGCACTATTTGCTGCCAGGAATGATAAGCGTCTGGTAACCATGGCGCATCTCGAGAAAGCCAAGGATAAGTTGATCATGGGTGCTGAGCGTCGTTCAATGGTCATGAGTGAAAAAGAAAAGAAAATGACTGCCTATCACGAAGCTGGTCATGCCATTGTTGGTAGATTGGTTCCTGATCACGATCCAGTTTACAAGGTCAGTATTATGCCTCGTGGGCGGGCATTGGGTGTCACCATGTTTTTGCCCGAAAAGGACGAATATAGTGCCAGTAAACGTAAGCTGGATAGCATGATTTCAAGTTTGTATGGTGGTCGGATTGCCGAAAATATGATTTTCGGATGGGAAGAAGTCAGTACCGGAGCTTCTAACGATATTGAAAGAGCCACTGAGCTGGCCAGAAACATGGTGACCAAGTGGGGCTTGTCGCAACGCCTTGGGCCATTGGCCTATAGCGAAGAAGAGGGCGAGGTATTTCTGGGACGTTCAGTAACTCAGCATAAATCAGTCGCTGAAGAAACTGCACATACTATTGATGAAGAAATTCGTTCCATTATTGACAGAAATTATGAGCGGGCAGAAAAGATCCTGAAAGAAAATGAGGATATTTTGCATGCCATGGCAGATGCTCTAATGAAATATGAGACTATTGATAAATATCAACTGGACGATCTAATGGCACGTAAGAAGCCTGTCAGAGAGCCGCAGGGGTGGGATGATAAGCCACAGCCTCCAAAAGACGGTGGCAGTGTTGAAGTCCAAGTAGAAGAAAAAGATAAAAAGTCGGGCCCTTCAATTGATGGAGCAGCTGAACAACATTAATCTTGTTAAAAAGTAGCAAAAAAGGAGAGTCATGTTATTGTCTCTCCTTTTTTTTGCTATCTAATACTATATTTAGGTTGATATTAGCTTAAACAGGGTAACAAAAATGACAAAAAAATATTTCGGAACTGATGGTATTCGGGGCAAGGTTGGAGACTATCCCATTACAGCGGATTTTCTTTTAAAATTGGGTTGGGCAACAGGAAGGGTGTTTGCCGAAGAAGGTCATGGATTTGTTTTGGTCGGTAAAGATACCCGTATTTCAGGATATATGTTCGAATCTGCGCTTGAGGCCGGTTTGGCTTCAGCTGGGGTTGATACCCATTTGCTTGGGCCGATGCCAACGCCAGGCATTGCATATCTAACTCGTACTCTCAGGGCGAAGGCCGGGATTGTTATTAGTGCTTCTCATAATCCGTATTATGATAACGGCATTAAGTTTTTTTCTGTACAAGGCACGAAATTACCTGATGAACTGGAACATAAGATAGAAAAATATCTTGATATGCCGCTGACTACAGTGCAATCCTCTAAATTGGGTAAGGCAAAGAGACTGGAAGATGCTGCAGGACGATATATTGAATTCTGCAAGGGAACCATTCCTTCCTGGTTTGATTTTAAAGGCATGAGAATTGTAGTCGATTGTGCCAATGGCTCGACTTATCACATTGCACCACATGTTTTCAGTGAAATTGGGGCTGAAGTGGTTACCATTGGGGACGAGCCTGATGGTTTGAATATTAATGAAAATTGTGGGGCGACGAATCTTGATAGGCTGGTGGCGGCAGTATTAGAGTCGCGTGCTGATTTTGGCATTGCCCTAGATGGAGATGGTGACAGGGTCATGATGGTTGATCACAATGGTGTTGTCGTTGATGGTGATGAATTGATTTATATTATTGCAAAATCCAGACAGCAGAGAAATCAAATGGCTGGTCCAGTAGTTGGGACCTTGATGAGTAATTTGGGCATGGAACATGCCTTAAGAAAGCTGGATATCGAATTGCTGCGTGCAAAAGTGGGGGATCGATATGTCATGGAACTCCTGGCGAAACACAATGGTGTACTTGGCGGAGAAAATTCCGGGCATATTATTTGTCTTGATCGGACAACAACGGGTGATGGTATTGTATCTGCTTTACAGGTGATGGCAGAAATTCTTTCTGCGGAAAAATCATTAGCGGAATTGAAATCAGATATGGAAAAGTATCCACAGGTATTGGTCAATGTTAAAGTTGACAAAAAAGTTGACTTAGATAGTTTGGGATCAGTACAGAAAGCAGTAAAAGCGGTGGAAAAACTGTTAGGTGATACCGGACGTGTGTTATTACGGGCTTCGGGGACAGAGCCACTGGTGAGAGTGATGGTTGAAGGAATGGATGAGGATATGGTCAAAAATTGTGCCCATTCATTAGCGGAAGACGTACGCAAAGCAATAGTGGCTTGAGTTTTTTCCCATATATTTATAGAATATCCTGTTTTGATTGGAGAGAAGCATGCGTCGGTCACTGGTAGTTGGAAATTGGAAAATGAATGGGGCACTTGCGAGTGCTAAATCACTCGCAGAAGCCATTGTTTCAGGTATCGATAATACCAATGCAGATATTGCGGTTTGTCCTCCATTTGTTTATTTAAGAGATATAGATCAAATTTTACAGGGTTCTCATTTGAAGTTTGGCGCTCAGAATGTTGCCGACCAGGAGTCGGGAGCATATACAGGCGAAATTTCAGCGAGTATGTTGAATGATATTAATTGTGCCTATGCTATTGTAGGCCATTCCGAACGTCGCAGTTATTATGGGGATACTAATGATTCAGTTGCTAAGCGATTTTCTCAGGCGTTAAGCCAAAGCATCATTCCTATTCTATGTGTGGGAGAGACGCTTGAGCAACGTGAACAAGGAAACACTTTTAATATTGTGGATGAGCAACTGGATGCGGTAATTGATTTAGCAGGTATAGCCAGTTTTGAAAACGCAGTTATTGCCTATGAGCCAGTATGGGCCATAGGAACTGGAAAAACAGCAAGTGATGAACAGGCTCAGGAAGTTCATCAATATATCCGTCAACAGCTTGCAAAACGCAGCCAGGGCATCGCTGATAAAATTCAGATTTTGTATGGCGGTAGCGTTAAACCTGATAATGCAAAAGGACTATTTGCCATGGAGGATATTGATGGTGGTTTAATAGGCGGAGCTTCGTTAGATGCCGAGTCTTTTCTAAAGATTTACAATTCAATTTAAGCTTCAGTTTTATGTATCAAATAATTATTGTTATCCACGTGCTGGTTGGTTTGGCTGTTATTGCTTTAGTGTTAATGCAGCAAGGGCGTGGAGCTGACGCCGGAGCCGCATTTGGCAGCGGTTCAGCAGGTTCTGTCTTTGGCGCACAAGGTTCAGCATCTTTTCTATCTAGGGCAACTGCAATTTTTGCATTCATATTTTTCTCGACTAGTTTGGCTTTGGCAGTGTTAGGAGGGCAGCTTGGTGAAGGAAAAACTGAAGATGTAATTATGGATGAGCCGGAAATTGAGCAAGTGGTTCCTGACATTGATATTCCAGTGATTCCGGATCAAGAGCCAATGCATGTTCCCTCGATTTCGGAGCAGAAGTCTTTGCAGGAAGGAGTGCTTGAGCAAAATCTCGAGGAAAATAATGGTCAACAGAATTTAGGGAAAAAAGAAGAGCAGTTCTCTCAGGAACCAAAGCTTCAAAAGTCAGAGGAATCCGAAACGAATTTATCTGTACCTGCTGAGTAAAAGTAACTATAAATGCCGATGTGGTGGAATTGGTAGACACGCTATCTTGAGGGGGTAGTGACGAGAGTCGTGCCGGTTCAAGTCCGGCCATCGGCACCATTCCATAGAATAAAAAAAGCCAGTGCATACACTGGCTTTTTTTATTCTTTCTGAGTCGGCAATAGTGATGAATTGTTTTGATTGTTTATTAGGGTATGAAAAATTTTGCTTAGGTAAGACTGATATATCGTTATTTGTTTTCTTCTTATCTACGTTATACTATCCGGATAATTGAAAGAATAGTTATGTAATTGACAATTTAGAGCTAGGTCTTAATCGAAAAGCTCTTAAGGTCCTAAACTTTATTTAATGGGGTATTTTAATGATTAAAACAACGAGCATGCTATTAGGCTTTTTGATGGTTTCTGGTGTATGTTTGGCAGAATTAAAAATTGGCTTTGTCAATGTGCCCAAGGTTATGGAAAAAGCTCCTCAAGCCGAAAAAGCAAAAAAGCGACTGGAAAAAGAGTTTTCACCTAGAGATAAACAGCTAGTTGCCCAGCAAAAAGAAATAAAAAAATTAGAAGAAAAATTGGCTCGTGATGCTTCCGTGATGGGCGAATCTGAAAGACGAAAGCTTGAACGTAAAATTGTCAGTAAAAAAAGAGAGGCTGCCCGCTCACAGCAGGAATTTAGCGAAGATTTTAATCTAAGGCGAAATGAGGAATTAGGGAAGTTACAGCGCCGAATTTACGAGGCTGTCAAGGCATTAGCCAAAGAAGGCAATTATGACTTGTTATTAACTGATGGAGTAATCCATGCCAGTGACAAGGTTGACGTAACAGCTGAAGTACAAAAGAAATTATCAGCAATGCCTTAAAATTTAAATTAACTATAAAAACTATAACATCGCCAGAAGGTAGAGCCATTGAAACTGGATATTTTAGACATACAAGAATTTTTACCACATCGTTATCCATTTCTTTTAGTTGATAAGGTGGTTGAATGTGAGCCTGGTGTTAGGTTGCTTGCAGTAAAAAATGTAACTTATAACGAACCATTTTTTCAGGGTCATTTTCCTCATATGCCGGTATTTCCAGGCGTTCTAATTCTAGAGGCTTTGGCCCAAGCGACTGGGTTATTAGCTTCAGAAACTGCTCCCGATGAATTAGGTAAAGGAATGACCTATTTTCTGGTGGGTATTGATAAAGCTAAATTTAAAAGAACAGTTGGGCCTGGTGATCAGCTTATGCTTGAAGCACGATTTTTGCGAAGCAAGCGAAATATCTGGGCTTTTGACTGTCGAGCGGAAGTTGATGGTGAATTTGTCGCCAGTGCAGAAATTCGTTGTGCAGCGGTGGTGGATTAGTTTTGATTGATAGCACAGCAATAATTGATCCGGCTGCAGAAATTGCAGAGGATGTAAAAATTGGTCCTTATTCTGTTATAGGGCCGGATGTTTTAATTAAGTCTGGCTCTGTTATCGGGCCCCATGTTGTGATTAAAGGCCCGACCACTATTGGTTATGACAATACTATCTATCAATTTTCATCAATTGGTGAGAATCCTCAAGATAAGAAATATGCTGATGAAGTGACACGTTTGGAGCTTGGTGACAGAAATACAATTCGTGAATACTGCACTATGCATCGAGGGACAAAACAGGATAATAGTCTAACTAAAATTGGCCATGACAATTTATTTATGGCTTACACTCATGTTGCCCATGACTGTGTTATTGGAAATTATGTGATTATGGCAAACGGAGCCTCATTAGCCGGTCATGTGCATGTTGATGATTTCGCAATATTAGGTGGGTTCACGTTAGTCCATCAGTTTACCCAGATTGGTCAATTCAGTTTTTCTGCCATGGGTAGTGCAATAACCCAGGATATTCCACCCTATGTCATGGTGGGCGGTCGCCCGACCAGACCGCATGGCATTAATTCAGTTGGCCTGGAAAGAGATGGTGCTTCGCCAGAAGTGATCCAGCAGGTAAGAAAAGCATATAAAATACTTTACAAAACTAACCTTAGATTGGAAGATGCCATTGAGGAAATTGAAGATATGGCCGGTGATTGTAATGAGCTTTCAAATATGGTTAGTTTTCTACGAAATGTTACCCGGGGCATTCTTCGTTAATTTTTTCTAATGCTTATTGAATTATGTGCTGGGCTTGATGAGGTTGGTCGGGGCTGTCTTGTCGGCCCAGTTGTTGCAGCAGCAGTTATATTAAACCCATCGACAACAATCGAAGGATTAACTGATTCAAAAAAATTAACTCCTAAACAGCGTGAACAATTTGCCCTTCTGATAAAGGAGCATGCTATCGCCTGGGCAATCGGACGGGCTGATGCATCAGAGATAGATAATATAAATATTCTGAATGCTTCTTTATTGGCAATGGTCCGAGCATTTTCAATGTTGCTTGTCAAGCCAAGTTTTATTCGGGTTGATGGTAAACATTTTCCTAAAATCGATTGCGAAGGTGAAGCGGTTATTCAAGGGGATAGCAAGTTTGCTGAAATTTCTGCTGCTTCAATTATTGCCAAGGTTTTTCGTGATAAGGAAATGGAGACTTTGGACCGGTTTTATCAAGGATATTGTTTTTCACAACACAAAGGCTATGCCACCAAACTCCATTTAGAAAAGTTAAGTGAGCTAGGGTTAACGCGACAACATAGAAAATCTTTTTCGCCAGTAAAAAATATATTTCTGGAAAAAATGGATAATCCACTTTTAAACAAAAAAATGATGGCATAAATTTATTGTTACGATTATGGAATATTTATAAGCAGGATATTTCATTATTCTTACTCCATTCGGCAAGATCAAAGTAAAAATCTCCTGAGCCATGCAGCCCAATTTTGTTCATTTACGTTTGCATACTGAATTTTCATTGGTTGATGGCATAGTTAAAATCAAACCAATGATGGCAAAATTGGCAGCCAATAAGATGCCGGCAATTGCCGTAACCGACCATTCAAATCTATTCTCACTAGTTAAATTTTATCGGGCGGCTTGTGCCAATGGAATAAAACCGATAATTGGCTCTGATGTTCTCATTTATAATTCTAACGACATAACATCACCTTTTCGGATGACTTTTCTGGTGCTGAACAAGAAGGGGTATACAACATTAACTGAGCTTATATCACGCGCTTATCAAGAGGGACAGCATCAAGGAGTGCCGATGTTAAAAAAATCATGGGTTGAAGAAAATAACCAAGGTTTAATTGCTTTATCGGGAGCCATGGAAGGTGAGATCGGGAAATCGTTATTACTTGATAATGTTGAAGAAGCAGAAGCTGCGGCAAAGTATTGGTCCGATTTATTTGACGAAAATTTTTATTTTGAACTCCAGCGTGTCGGGAAACCAGAAGAAGAAAGATATATTCATTTGGCCATTGACTTGGCAATATCTCTAGAAATGCCAGTGGTGGCTACCAATGATGTTAGATTTATAAATCCAGAAGATTTTGCAGCGCATGAAGTAAGAGTTTGCATTAATCAAGGCAGAGTTCTGGATGATTCAAGAAGACCAAAAAACTTTACGGAACAACAGTTTCTTCGGACAGAGGAGGAGATGCTCAAGTTATTCTCTGATCTACCGGAAGCGCTACAGAATACTGTAGAAATTGCGCGCCGATGTAATCTGGAACTTGACCTGGGTAACAATTATCTCCCCGATTTTCCAGTGCCGGATAATCTTACGTTAGATCAATATTTCGTAAATGTTTCAAAACAAGGCCTGGAAGAACGGTTATTGGAATATCCTGCAACATGTACAGGGACTGAGCAGGAAAATAAACAAATCTATTATGATCGCCTAGATATGGAATTGCAGGTTATCACTCAAATGGGCTTCCCAGGGTATTTTCTGATTGTTGCTGACTTTATTCAATGGGCAAAATCAGAAAAGATTCCTGTTGGGCCAGGACGTGGTTCTGGTGCTGGTTCGCTGGTTGCCTATGCCTTAAAGATTACAGACCTTGATCCGATTGAATTTGATTTGCTTTTTGAGCGTTTTTTGAACCCTGAGCGGGTGTCCATGCCTGATTTTGATGTAGATTTTTGTATGGATCGGCGTGATGAAGTGATTGATTATGTAGCTCGCCGCTATGGCCGTGAAAAGGTTTCGCAGATTATCACCTATGGATCTATGGCAGCAAAGGCGGTAGTTCGTGATGTAGGGCGAGTACTTGGGCTTTCCTATGGTTTTGTGGATCGAATTGCCAAGTTAATTCCTTTTGAAATCGGGATGACCTTGGAAAAAGCATTAAAACAGGCGCCAGAACTACAAACATTATATGAGACCGATGAAGAAGTAAAAACTTTGATTGATATGGCGCGTTCGCTGGAAGGAACCACCCGAAATGCGGGAAAACATGCTGGCGGCGTTGTTATTGCACCTACAAAACTTACAGATTTTACGTCGCTTTATTGCGAGCAAGGTGGCGGAAATTTGGTAACCCAATTTGATAAGGATGATGTGGAAGCGGTGGGTTTGGTCAAATTCGACTTTTTGGGTTTAAGAACGCTGACCATTATCGATTGGGCGTTACAAACCATCAATCATAAAAAAGAGCAAAAAGGCGAATCTGTAATTGATATTAGCCAGATTCCCAGGGATGATCAGGAAAGCTATCAACTTTTGCAAAATAGTGCAACAACGGCAGTGTTTCAATTGGAAGCAAGAGTTATGAAGGAGTTGATTCGTAAGCTACGGCCAGATTGTTTTGACGATATTATTGCCTTGGTTGCCTTGTTCAGGCCAGGTCCACTTGAGTCAGGCATGGTCGATGATTATATTCGGGTCAAACACGGGGCAAAGGCAGAATATGCTCATCCCAAGCTAGAATCAATTTTAGAGCCGACTAATGGGGTAATTTTGTATCAAGAGCAAGTAATGCAGATTGCACAGGAGCTTGCAGGGTATACCTTGGGCGGTGCTGATTTATTACGCCGAGCAATGGGAAAGAAAAAGGTAGAAGAGATGGCTGAGCAACGTGCTATTTTTACTAAAGGCGCCGTCAAAAATGGTATTGATGAAAAAATAGCGACCTATATCTTCGATTTAATGGAAAAATTTGCCGGCTACGGGTTTAACAAATCACATTCTGCCGCCTACGCACTTGTTGCTTATCAGACTGCTTGGTTAAAAGCCCATTATCCCGCAGCGTTTATGGCGGCAGTATTATCCTCGGATATGGATAACACTGATAAGGTGGTTGTTCTTATTGAAGAATGCCGAGCTATGAAAATAGAAATCTGCTCGCCTAATATCAATATTTCCCAATATAAGTTTACTGTAGATGATGATGGCAGAATAATTTACGGGATTGGAGCAATAAAAGGCGTAGGTGAAGCCGCTATCGAGGATTTGCTGGCAGAGCGTCAGCAAACTGGCCTGTTCAAAGATTTTTATGATTTATGTAAACGTGTGGATCTACGCAAGGTCAATCGCAGAGTATTGGAGGCTCTGATTCGTGCAGGAGCATTTGATGTGTTTGACGACAATAGAGCTGCACATATGGCTGAATTACCTATTGCTCTAAAAGTTGCAGAACAATATGGAAAAATGAAGGAGACTGGACAAAATGATTTGTTTGGCTTGTCTATAAATGGGGGTAATCAAGAACAAAGTCGGGATCAATATACCCAAAAAGTACCTGTATGGCCAGAACAGCAACGTTTGGCTTCAGAAAAGCAGGTGTTGGGGTTATTTTTAACCGGGCATCCTATAGATGGTTATCTAGCTGAGTTAAAAAATATAACACATGGAACAATTTCAAAGATATTGCCGGAAGTGGAAAAGGCTCACGGAAAAGTTGAGGTCAGAATTGCAGGATTATTACTCGGAATAAGAACCCGTCAGGATAAAAAAGGCCGAATGATGGGCTTTGCGGTTTTGGATGACAAAAGTGGCCGTCTGGAAGTGGCATTTTATAGTGAAACTTTTGAAGCTTATCGAGATAGATTAAAAACCGATGAACTTTTGATTATTGAGGGGGCGGCCAGGATAGATCATTATTCAGGTTCGCTTAGTATTATTGCTGAAAAAGTATATAACATAGAGCAGGCAAGGGAATGTTTTGCGCGATGTTTAATGATTGACTGGCATATACTGAAAACTATTGATGCCCAGAAAGTGATACAAAAATTAACCGAAATTATTCGGCCTTTCACAGGAGGGCAATGTCCTATAATTATTGATTATCATTCAAATTCAGTGAATTCCTCTTTGCAATTGGGCGATAACTTCCTGGTTAGACCTGCCGATGAGTTGCTCAATAACTTGCAAAATATTTTTGGCGTTGATGCTGTAGCAATTAAATATCGTTAACAAGTTTCTATTTTATTCGCTTTCCAGGCGAATAAAATAGAATATGGTTTAATCGTATCAGGTTTCGTCGTTTACTTTTACGTCAGGTTTGACGATTAAAGCAGTTTTGGAGCTTGCTTCCTGGTGTTTTTTTCCAAACTCAGAGGCATAAGTGCTGCTTTGTGTTGCCTGGCGATTTTCAGAAACTTGAGGCTGGGTTTCCGAAGACTTGTTGTCCGCAGTATTCTGTTTTTGCGGTCTGCGACGATTGGGATTTCTTCTATTATAGGAACCGCTTCTTCTGCCCGAAGTCTTTTTTTGTTCCGGTTTTGATTCGGTACTATTAGTAGAGTTAGTATCCTGGTTGACTGTCTCTGATTGTTTGTTACTAGTTTTTACCTGCTGATTTTTCGGTCTTCGGCGGGGATTATTTCTTGAACCACTTCGACCATTTTTATCTACAGGGCGTTGTCGGCCACCGCCGCCGTTTCGACTCCGATTACCGCTGGAAGTGGTTTTTGAGCTGGAGCCTGGAGATGATTTAGTGGTTTTTTTTGCAATTGGTTTAGGTTCAGGTTCACTGGCCCCGACTAATTTATGCCAAAAGCGCTTTATTAAGCTTTCTGAAGCTTTTTTGTGTTTCGCTGGTACTGGCGGAGCGGCGTCCGGTAGGAAGTCCTTGATAATTGCTTCATCTGTAGCCGGCGTCACCTGTCTAGCAAATTCAGGGACAGGAATATCTTCTTCCTTTAGTTGTTGATAACTGGGTTTTTCTTCCGGTTCATCTTTAGCCTTGATGCGTTCAATATCATAAGCAGGTGTTTCCATATGTTTGCTGGGAAGAATGACAATACCAACTTTGAGTCGCTGTTCCAGTTCTTCAATCATGTGACGTTTTTCATTCAATAAAAATGTCGCGCTCTCAATTGGCAAGTGGGCGATTATTTTATCCGTGCCTTTTTTCATAGCCTCTTCTTCCAGAACACGGAGTATTGCCAGGGCCACTGACTCAACATTTCGAATAGAGCCTTGACCTTTACAACGTGGGCAGGGAAGCTGTGTGGAATCACCGAGAGAAGGACGTAGCCGTTGTCTTGACATTTCCAATAAGCCAAATCTAGAGATGCGACTGGTCTGGATTCTGGCCCGGTCAATTTTAAGGGCATCGCGTAAACGATTTTCAACTGCACGTTGGTTTCTGTTAGCCATCATGTCAATGAAGTCGATAACAAAGAGCCCTCCCAAATCTCTTAATCGCAACTGCCGGGCAATCTCATCAGCTGCCTCAAGATTAGTGCTAAGTGCCGTTTCTTCAATATCACCGCCTTTTGTAGATCTGGCGGAGTTGATATCAATGGATGTTAGTGCCTCTGTATGATCAATGACAATTGAACCGCCCGAAGGTAAAGGAACCTCTCGGCCATAAGCCAGTTCAATTTGTGTTTCTATCTGAAAACGGCTAAATAATGGGACTTTATCTTCATAGAGTTTTGCTTTGGGTAAAAAGTGAGGCATAACCTGTTTGAGAAAACTTTGAACCAGCTTGAATGAAGATTCTTTGTCAACCAGGATTTCATCAATATTGTTGCGCAGATGGTCACGTAATGCCCTTATCATGACATTACTTTCCTGGAAAATCAGGAAGGGGGCTTGTTTTTCAGAGGCGGATCTTTCAATCGCTTCCCAAAGCTGTAATAGATAGTTTAAATCCCATTGCAGTTCTTCAGTGCTTTTGCCGCAGCCCGCAGTTCGTACAATCAACCCCATGTTTTCAGGAATTTCCAGGGCGGCCATGGCTTCCCGTAGTTCGTTACGGGTTTCACCTTCAATACGTCTGGAAATCCCGCCCGCCTCAGGGTTGTTGGGCATTAAGACCAGGTAAGAACCAGCCAGGCTGACATATGTGGTTAAAGCGGCGCCTTTATTACCCCGTTCTTCTTTTTCGATCTGGACAACAACTTCTTGGCCCTCCTTAATGGAAGCTTTTCCGGCAGTCTTGTTGCCATCTGTAGTTTGATAGTATTGAGGTGAGATCTCTTTAAGAGGCAAAAAACCGTGTTTTTCTGCCCCATAATTCACAAAAGCAGCTTCAAGACTGGGTTCAACCCGAGTGATAATACCTTTGTAAACGTTAGATTTTTTCTGTTCTTTTGAGGGTACCTCTATGTCAAAATCATATAATTTTTGACCATCTACCAAAGCTACCCGCAGTTCTTCTGGCTGCGTAGCATTGATAAGCATTCTCTTCATGTATTTGTTCCTTGTTAATCATCCAGTTCCTTATCAAAATTAAGACTGAAAATCGTTTGTATGTTGGCGTGTGGTTTACGGTTTTATTCCAGTAAGTTCGCCAAGTTGATGATTTATGTTTTCTGTAATAACACGCGTCGCAGGTTTCTGACATTCAGAAACATCATAACCCCTGGAAATCTGCTGGATTAAAAGGTGATTAAATTAATGGCGACTAAATCAAGTATTCTGTACGTTTTAGTTATTTTAATTCTGACAAGATCAAGATGCATCTCGCTCATGATGGGTTGAGCGATAAAACCCATAAGTCCAGTTAATTTTTTGTAAAAAATCGAAGCTCCCATGCTTCAATGTTTTTTGTTTTCTTTGCTCTATAACGACATTAAAATGTTAATTATGTTCAGATTTATTTCGTTATTTAGATACAATATAGCAATGTTGTTACATAACAGCAATGTTATGGTATATCGTTGATAATTATTCCAGTGCATCTGGTTGTTGAATTTCACATTGTGTGTCAGAAATTATAGCCAGTATCTGTTTTTTCTATTATTTCGGTTCCTCACAGTTACAAAAATAAATTATTGTTTCCAAGGTCATTGTTTTTTGAAGATATTATAGCATTTATGAGCAACCAAAATGAAATGATTAGCCCCCAAGTTCAGTGGCTCGAGATTAATGAGGAATCAGAAGGGCAAAGGCTAGATAATTTTTTATTATCTCGCCTGAAAGGTGTGCCGAAAAGTCGAATATATCGAATTATTCGTAAAGGTGAAGTGCGCGTGAATAAAGGTCGTTGTGAAGCAAAGCAGCGATTGGCCCTGGGCGATGTGGTGAGAATCCCTCCGGTTAGAATAGCGCAAAGGGAAGCCGGACATTTTATTTCTTCAATGTTGATAAAAAAACTCAACGATTGTATTTTGTTTGAAGATGATTATTTGCTGATTCTTAATAAACCAGCCGGGTTTGCGGTGCATGGGGGAAGTGGTGTTAATTCGGGAATCATTGAAAGTTTACGTCAGATGCGCCCAGAGGCCAAGTTTTTAGAGTTAGTGCATCGCCTGGATAAGGATACCTCTGGCTGTCTTGTGATTGCCAAAAAACGTAAATCCTTAATTTATATGCACGAACTTTTTCGTTCAGATCAAGTCCAAAAAAAGTATCTGGCCATATTGACTGGACAGTGGCAGAGAAAAAAACTCTGGGTGGACCAACCGCTACAAAAAAACATTAAAAAAGGTGGGGAGCGGATGGTTGTGGTTAGCCAATTGGGAAAATCATCCGAAACTTTTTTCAGAAGAATTCAGAAGTTTGGGTTGTTCACACTGGTCGAAGCCTCTCCCAAAACCGGTCGTACTCATCAAATCAGAGTACATTCAGCATGGTTAGGTCATCCAATAATTGGTGATCAGCGCTATGGGTTGTCGGACGAGAATGCCTTTTTTAAATCAAAAGGACATAAACGGCTTTTTTTGCATGCTGAAATGCTTGAAATTCATCATCCTGAGACTGGTAAGAAACTTAATATTGTTGCTCCCTTACCCAGTGAGTTTAGTGATTTGCTAAATTATTCTAAAAACCTCAACTACACTAAGAAATGAAAAACAGATTTGATTTGATTATTTTTGATTGGGATGGCACTTTGGTCAATTCGATAGACTGGATTGTTGACTGTATTCAAAAAGCAGCGGCGGAATGTGGCTGCGGGATTCCTGGGGATCAGGAAACCCGGGATATTATTGGTCTAAGTATTAAAAAAGCCATGCAAAAATTATTTCCCGGACTAGATGCTGTGACCCAGGAAAGTCTGGTTAAGCGTTATAGCGAGCTGTTTTTCAGTAAAAAGATAGCTAGGAGTGATTTGTTTGAGGGGGTATATCCGTTGCTTGAAGATTTGAAAAAATCAGGATATCAGTTGGCTGTCGCTACTGGGAAAAATCGTGTTGGTTTGGATAAAGCGCTTTTGGATACTCAAACTGTTGATCTTTTTGAGGTGACTAAATGTGCTGACGAAACTATGTCAAAACCAAATCCAGCCATGTTGAATGAAATTATAAACCATCTTGACGTAAGCAAGGAAAGAGCAGTCATGGTGGGTGATTCCATTCACGATTTGCAAATGGCTGCAAATGCTGATATTGCTGCTATTGGTGTCGCTTGTGGGGCGCATTCCGTAGCGACTCTAGAGCAATATAATCCGTTGCATTGTTTGCAGCGGACACATGAATTACACAAACTTTTGTAAGAGGTAAAAATGTCTGAAAATCCAATGGAATCATCTTCGATGGGAACAAAATCTGAAAAACCAGGGTGGGAAAGAGAGGTTATTGAAAAACTGGCTTTTGCAGCTGTAGATGAGCAAAAAAAGACCCGAAGATGGGGGATCTTCTTTAAAAGTTTAATGGCGGCCTATTTGTTGGTTTTATTAATAATTGCTGTCTATCCCCGATTTTCCAATGGTCTAGGTCCTTCTGGTAAAAACCATACTGCGGTAATTGATATTGTTGGCATGATTGCTGAAGGTGAGGAAACCAATGCGTCAGCTGTGATTAAAGGTCTAAGGGCAGCAGTTAAAAATTCCGGAACCAAAGGAATTATTTTGCACGCAAATTCACCGGGTGGTAGTCCGGTGCAAGCTGATTATATTTATAATGAAATAAGATCGATTAAAAAAAAGCATCCTGATTTGCCGATTTATGCCGTTATTTCAGATATGTGTGCTTCAGGTTGTTATTACATTGCAGCAGCAGCAGATAAAATTTTTGTTAATCCGGCCAGCATTGTGGGCTCAATTGGTGTGATTATGAATGGCTTTGGTTTTGTTGGCACGATGGAAAAGTTTGGTGTCGAGCGTCGTTTAGTGACTGCAGGAGAGCATAAAGCCATCATGGACCCTTTTTCTCCAGTGAAAAAGCAGGAAATAAAATATATGCAAACGCTGATTAACCAAGTTCACAAGCAATTTATAAACGCGGTGAAACAAGGTCGCGGAAAGCGTTTAAAAGAAACGCCAGAAATGTTTTCTGGTTTAGTCTGGACCGGTGCCGAAAGTATTAAATTAGGTCTGACGGATGAGATTGGTAGTGATGATTTTGTGGCTCGGGAAATTATTGGAGCCAAGAAAATTGAGAATTTTACACAGGAAGAAAGATTGATTGATCGGCTGGTTGGTAAAATGGGGGCTGAATTTGGACATGCCTTCGGTACGATCTTAGGTAATTTGTCGCTTAGGTAGCACAAAGATAAAGATGCAGCGAGTTATTTTTATAGTTTAATAATTGAGTAACCACCGGCTGACCATTTTAGTACGCTGGCCGAGTCTTTTTTCCATTCGGCCAGTACAAATCGCTGTGCTGGTTTTTGGTTAATCTGAATATTATGGATAGCAGGCCGATGTGTGTGGCCATGTATAAGTCGTTGAACATTATATTGGCACATGATTTTAATTACTGTGTCACGGTTGGCATCCATGATTTCCTGGTCCTTTTTGCGTTTATGGAAAAAGCTCCGAAAACGATACCATCTGGCGTAGAGAATTCTCAAGAGCAGTGGTTTTGTTAAAACCCTATTGATCCATTCCGGAGTATGCGATTTTTTTCTAAAAGCTAAATATGGAAGGTCATCGCTACATAATAAATCGCCATGCATAAGTAGAGTTGGTGTACCAAAAAGGTCTATTACTGCATAATCTTCCAGTAAAGTAACGCCCGTTTCTTTGCAAAACTGCTCGCCGATCAAAAAATCACGATTCCCGCGCTGAAAATAGACAGCAGTACCCGAGTTCGTCAGCTTTTTTAAATGCGCCCTGATTTTTTTTCCTGGCGGTGTGAAATCATCATCGCCAACCCAGGTGTCAAATAGATCCCCGAGAATATACAAAGCTTTAGCATTGCTCCCATAGTTAACTAAAAAATCCAGAAATCGTTTAGTGACTTCCGGCTTTTCGATAGCAAGGTGAAGATCAGAGATAAATAGAATTTCGTTCTTCAAGAGTGGGATTTTGAGAAAAAAAGGATTGGCCACGAAGGGTATGTTTCGTGGCCGTATAAATTAATCAAATATTATTCGACTATTTCCGCTTTGGTGATGACGATATCAGTTTTTGGAACATCCTGATGGGGGCCGTGATTGCCAGTTGGTTGTTTGGCCATTTCATCAACGACATCCATGCCTTCAATGACTTTGCCAAAGACCGCATATCCCCAGCCGTTGGGTGTTGGGCTGGAGTGGTCTAGAAACGCATTGTCTTTAAGGTTGATAAAAAACTGGGCTGTCGCAGAATTTGGATCAGAAGTACGAGCCATTGCAAGAGAGCCGCGCGTATTTTTTAAGCCATTGTCAGCTTCATTTTTGATCGGGTCGTGAGTCTGTTTTTGTTCGAAATCAGCGGTAAAGCCTCCTCCTTGCGCCATAAAACTCGGGATAACCCGATGAAAAATGGTGCCATCGTAAAAACCTTCTTTAACGTACTGGATAAAGTTTTTTGAAGAAATGGGTGCTTTTTCTGTATCCAGCCGAATGACGATGGTACCTAATGTGGTGGTGAGTTTTACTTTATTTGGAGTGTCAGACATTTTGTTTTCCGTTGCAAAAGTGGATGTTGAGGTTAATAACAGCATCATGGAAAAAAATATTATGCGCATAAAGTTATCCCTGTTGTTGATGCAAAAGTGGAATTCTATGTTTTTTTTGCTTGAAAGAGAAGCCTTAATCTTGTTAGATTGAACAGATTTACTAAAAATTACGTTTAATATCGATACCATGCTGAAAATATATAACACACTGGCGCGCCGAAAAGAACAATTTAAGCCACGGGTTGAAGGCAAAGTGGGCATGTATGTCTGCGGGATGACAGTTTATGATTTTTGTCATATCGGACATGCCAGAGTGATGGTGGTGTTCGATACAGCGGCTCGATATTTTCGTTATTTGGGTTATGACTTAACCTATGTCAGAAACATTACCGATATTGACGATAAAATTATCCAACGGGCTAACGAAAATAATGAGCAGTTTTCTGATTTAACAGAGCGTTTTATCGAAGCCATGCATGAAGACGAAAAAGCGCTGGCTGTATTGCCGCCAGATTTGGAGCCAAGAGCGACCCAGTCAATGGACGATATCATTAAAATGATACAGGCCTTGCTGGATAAAGGCTTGGCTTATGTTGGTTCTAATGGCGATGTGTATTATTCGGTCACTAAATTTCCAGATTATGGGCAATTGTCAGGGAAAAATCTGGCTGATTTGCAGGCTGGAGAGCGTGTCGAAGTGGATCAGGCGAAACAAAACCCTTTGGATTTTGTGTTATGGAAAATGGCCAAACCTGGCGAGCCATCATGGGAATCGTCCTGGGGGCCGGGCAGACCTGGCTGGCATATCGAATGTTCAGCCATGTCAACAGGTTGTTTGGGAAATCATTTTGATATTCATGGTGGCGGTATGGATTTACAGTTTCCCCACCATGAAAATGAAATCGCCCAGTCCGAAGGTGCGACCGGAGAACAATTTGTCAATGTCTGGATGCATAATGGTTTTGTGCGTGTCAATGAAGAAAAAATGTCCAAATCTTTGGGGAATTTTTTCACGGTACGCGAAGTTTTAAAACGTTATCGACCCGAAATCATCCGGTTTTTTATTTTATCGAGCCACTATCGCAGTCCATTAAATTATTCTGAGGAACATCTCGACGAGGCGGCTGCCGCATTGACAAGGTTGTACACCGCATTACGAGGGGTTAAACCAAATCAAACGGCGATTGATGAGCAATTCAAACAGCGCTTTCAGCAGGCAATGGATGATGATTTCAATACCCCCGAAGCTTTGGCTGTTTTATTTGAAATTGCCAGAGAGTTAAACCGAGCCAAAGAATCTGATTCTGAAAAAGCATCAGCTTTGGCTGGAACATTAATAAAATTAGCCGATGTTTTAGGGGTTTTGCAAGATAACCCTGAGCAATTTTTGAAAGGTGGAGATAATATCGAAAGCGCTATTTCTGAACAAGAAATTGAGGAAGCCATCCAGAAAAGACTGGAGGCAAAACAAAGCAAAAATTGGGCATTAGCAGATCAAATCAGAGATGAACTAAAGGACCAAGGCGTTGTTTTGGAAGATGTACCAGGTGGAACCAATTGGCGCAGAGAGTGAATAATGAATGAAATTAACGATCAATCGATTCAGGATTTTCTCGACCAGTTAGCCAGCAAAAAACCAACTCCTGGTGGCGGCAGTGTGGCTGCAATCATGGGGGCGAATGCTGCCGGGTTGATCGGTATGGTTTGTAATCTCACCATTGGAAAATCTCAATATGAAGAAGTTGAAGATGAGATGCGGGCGTTATTGCAAAAATCTGAAGCATTACGCAGTCAGTTTGTTGATTTAATAAATAAAGATATTGAAGCGTTTGAACAAGTTATGGCGGCTTACCGATTGCCAAAAGCAAGTCGTGGTGAGCAAAAGATACGAAGTGAAACAATTCAAGAAGCTTTAAAAAAAGCAACAAATGTTCCTTCATCGTGTATTCGGTATTGTGCAGAGATTATTCAGTTGAGCAGGGCAGCTGCAGAAAAAGCTAATAAAAATGTTATTACAGACGTAGGTGTTGCTGCCGAGGCGGCTCGAGCAGCATTAAAAAGCTCTACTCTCAATGTTTACGTCAATATTGCCGGAATTAAGGATCAATCATTTGTTAATGAAACAGTTACAGAATTAGAAGAAATTTTTGAAGAGTCTGAAATTGCTGCAGAAGAAATTTATCAATCTGTAAAGGAACAGCTATGAATCTAGGATAGATTTATAGGGTTTTAAGTCTGTCAGTAAACAAAAATAACCATTGACGATTTCAATAAAACTCAGTATTATTCTCCTTTTTACATTGCTGGCAACGACTGGCAAGAGCAAAAAAGAAATTGTACGGGGTATAGCGCAGTTTGGTAGCGCGCCTGCTTTGGGAGCAGGATGTCGGGGGTTCGAATCCCTCTACCCCGACCAATTATTATGCGCTTGTAGCTCAGCTGGATAGAGCATCGGCCTTCTAAGCCGAGGGTCGCAGGTTCGAATCCTGCCAAGCGTGCCATTTTCTGGTTTGATTTAATGGTGAGCGTAGCTC
>JALXCS010000089.1 GCA_026990815.1 Methylomonas sp.
TCTTCGACAACCTCGATGAGCATCATGCTCCTTTGCGTTCGTTATTGTCTGAAAAATTTCAGATCATTGATGGGCAAACGGGGTATTCTTGAGCGTGGATAGTATATAAGAACAAAATGAATGATAAGGAGTGAATCGCAATGCCCTATAGTCTGATTCGGCATAATAGAATTTTATCGATTGTCGGAGATATCATGAAGGTCAGCGTTCCTTCCGATGTTGATAAAACTGGGCCGATTGCTCATTTACATGATCTGGCTGTGATTCAAGACCATAGTGGCTTAAGTTCTTTAGCCCAGGTAATAAAAATTGACAGGGATGATGTTTCCCTTCAGGCTTTTTCCGGTACCAAGGGCTTTTCAACGCGTTCGTCGGTTCATTTTCTGGGTAAACCGATGCAGGTCATTTACTCCGGAAATATTTTGGGACGGGTTTTCGATGGTTCTGGTAAGCCAATGGATGGCGGTGCTGAATTAGCGGATGATCCCAAAGTTCCGATTGGCGGCCCATCGGTTAACCCAATGCGGCGGGTGCTTGCCTCTAAAATGATCCGCACTAATGTGCCGATGATTGACGTGTTCAATTGTTTGGTTGAAAGCCAAAAAATCCCTATTTTTTCTGTATCAGGAGAACCTTATAATCCCTTCCTTGCCCGAATTGGTATCCAGGCCGATGCGGATATTGTTGTTTTTGCGGGTCTGGGATTGATTTTTGATGATTACCATTTCTTTCGTACCACTTTTGAAGATGCCGGTGTTTTTGCTCGCACAGTGATGTACTGTAACCTGGCGTCTGATCCGATTGTGGAACGATTGCTGGTGCCGGATTTGGCTTTGGCGGTAGCAGAAAAGTTTGCAGTTGAAGAGGGAAAGAGGGTGTTAGTGTTAATGACGGATATAACTGCCTATGCGGATGCTATGAAAGAGGTTGGTATTTCCATGGAGAGAGTGCCATCAAATCGAGGGTATATGGGGGATCTGTATTCCCAATTAGCTCGGCGTTATGAAAAAGCCACTGATTTTCAAGGAGCTGGTTCAGTCACAATTCTAACGGTAACTACCATGCCTGGTGATGATATTACTCATCCGGTTCCTGATAATACCGGTTACATTACCGAAGGCCAGTTTTATTTACATAATGGCGTTATTGATCCGTTCGGTTCATTATCAAGGCTCAAACAGCATGTGGTTGGTAAGGTAACTCGTGAAGACCATGCCCAGATAATGAATACCATGATCCGTTTTTATTCCAGTGCTCAGGATGCCAAGCAGAAACAGGCCATGGCCTTTGAGCTTTCCCCATTTGATTTGAAGTTGCTTAAATATGGAGACTTGTTCAGACGGCGATTTATGGATATTAACCTCTCATTACCTCTAGAAGAAGCATTAAACTTATGTTGGCAGACACTTGCTGAATGTTTTGAGCCCCAGGAATTATTGATGAAACAATCATTGATTGAAAAATATTTTCCAAAACATTTGACAGGAAAACATCGTGGCGAAGTTGCAGCTCAATAAGTCTTCTTTGAGCAGAGAACAGAAAAACCTGAAAACTTATCGGCAGTTTTTGCCTTCTCTGGATTTAAAAAGACAGGAGCTAATGCGGCAGCAAGCCAATGCAAAAAAAGCATTGTTTGATATTGAAGATGAAATCAATAAATTCCAGAAGCAGACCGGTGATGAAATACCAATGTTGTCAAATGGGCGGATTGATTTGAATGAACTAGTGAAAGTAACCGGTGTTAAAATTACCACCGAAAATATTATGGGCGCTTCGTTACCGGTTTTGGAAAGGGTTGAAATAAAAGCAAGAAATTATTCATTTCTTGCTAAACCTCATTGGGTGGATGGAGTTGTAGAAAGATTAAAAAACATTTTGGTCCTCAAAATCCGTAGCCAGGTGAATGAAAGACGTCTTTTGCTTTTGAATCATGCTGTAAAAACCATCACTCAGCGAGTAAACTTGTTTGAAAAAGTGTTAATCCCAAGAGCTCAGGAAAATATCAAGCGCATCAAAATTTATCTTTCCGATACTGATCGGGCCAACATTGTTATCGCAAAAGTTGCCAAGAAAAAACACCAAATGGAGAATCAGTTGTGAGTATCGTCAGTCTAAACAAGGTTACTTTGTTTGGCTTAACTAAAGAAAAACAAAAAATGTTGAATGGCTTGCAAGATTTGGGCTGTATGCACCTGGTTACACTTCGGGAAATCTCTGAAGAACCTGAAAAAGTGCAGCCAGAACAATCAAAAGGTACTATTGCAGCATTAAGATTTTTACTGGACTGTCCCAAAAAACGTCATCAAGTAATGGAAGAGCAACAATTCAAATTAGAATCTTGTGTTGATCGTATTTTGCAAATAAAGCAATTGATTAGAGAGATTTCTGACTTAAGGGATAAACTTGCTGCAAGAATCAAGGAGGTAGAGCCTTGGGGCGATTTTAAACTGCCTTCTCAAGATGATTTGGCAGGGCTGAAATTATGGTTTTATATAGTTCCGGTTTCAAAAATAAGGTTGTTACCCAAAAACAATATGGTTTGGCAAATTGTCCATAAGGATAATCGTTTTGCATATCTGGTGGTGGTAGCAGAACAGGAACCGGAGCCGAATATCATGCCGGTTCCCCGGACCCATACTGGGACATTATCGCTTTCAGAGCTGAATGAACGTCTTAATAAAGCTGAACTGGAAATAGAAGATTTGCAGGCTGAGAGGGAGTCATATACCCGCTGGATTCTTTTATTATCCAAAAATCTGGCCAGAGCGGAAGACAAGTCAGCATTATCGCATGCTGCTAAAAAAACATTGGATACTGAAGAAATCTTTGCCGTGCAAGGGTGGGTTGCTGAAAAAACCATAGCCAAGATATTTGATTTTGCTCAACAATATCGTCTAGCTTTTCAAATTGCTAATCCAACACTAAAAGAAATACCTCCTACTTTATTGGAAAATCCTGAGCCATTTACTGCGGGAGAAGATCTGGTTGGTTTTTATAAAATGCCTAGTTACTGGGATTGGGATCCGGTGATTATAGTCTTTTTTTCCTTTATGGTATTTTTTGCCATGATTGTTTCTGATGCAGGCTACGGTACCTTGTTAGGGATATTGTTGATGTTTACCTGGAGAAGCAATGTATTTGGCTCGTCGCGGAGACGTTTCCGTCCTTTGGCATTGTCTTTAGTATTTAGCACAATTATATGGGGTATGCTGGTCGGAAGTTATTTTGGGATGGAGCCAGTTCAGGGGACGCTATTGGGGCAACTTAAAGTTTTTGATATCAATGATTTTGACACCATGATGCGACTCTCGATTATTATCGGAGTTTTGCATTTAAGTCTTGCCAATTTATTTAAAGCCAGGCAGTTATTACATCGAGGTCTGAGGGTATATGGGCCTTTGGGTTGGTTTGTAATCATTTGGGGAGGTGTGTTGTTATGGTTCAATAACAGTTTTGTAAACCCTGAAAGCTGGTTTTTACCTGTCGCTCAAGGGCTATTGAGTTTGGGGTTTATTATGGTGTTTCTGTTTAGTAGCGATAGGCCAATTAAAAAACCTTTTGATTCAATTTTGAAAGTTTTTGATGGTTTGAAAAGCCTGACTGGTGTTACCAAAATTTTTGGCGATGTCTTAAGTTATTTGCGGTTGTTTGCTTTGGGGTTAGCGAGTGCATCGTTGGCTGTAACCTTTAATAACCTGGCGAGCCATGCTCGCGACATAGAAGGGCTAGGGTTGTTGTATAGTTTGTTAATTTTGTTTGCAGGTCATTCACTAAATTTGCTATTGAGCTTGATGAGTGCAGTCGTTCATGGTACGAGGCTGAATTGTATTGAATTTTTTAACTGGGGCTTAGCTGAGGAAGGTATTCCATTCAAAGCCTTTGCAAAAATGGAGATTCGGGAATGAATGAATTCATTGTTATTTTAGGTTGGCTGGGTTTGTATGGATCGATGGCCTTGGGTGCAATTGGCAGTATTATCGGGTGTGCATTGGCGGGGCAGGCAGCTATTGGCGCCATGCTGGAAACAGAAGGAGGTTATGGGCGGTATATTGGTGTTTCAGTAATGCCATCGTCACAAGTCATTTATGGCATCGTTATCATGTTTACCTTGCAAAGAGAAATTACCGCTGTTAATGGTTCAGCAATTTTTGCAATTGGGTTTTTGGCCGGATTAGTACTTTTATTTAGCGCCATATTGCAAGGAAAAACCTGTGCTTCTGCTATTAATGCAGCGAAAGCCAAGCCTGAAATTTTTGGTTTGTCTATTGCTCCGGCAGCCATTGTAGAAGGTTTTTCCGTGTTTGCATTTGTTTTTGCTCTGGTAATTGCTGGTGGGATTCCCTCGGGAGTTTAATGAGGTAAACATGACAGAAAAACAGACAAATCATTTAAATCAGTATGCATCCCATGGGGTTGAGGCATTAATAGAGCGACTTAGAAATGATGGCGTTGCCGAAGGCGCAAAACAGGCAGAAGCAATCATAGTTGAGGCTCGAAAGAAAGCAGTTGAAATTAATGAACGTGCCAATATTGAAGCTGAAGCAATTATCAAAAATGCGCGAAAGGAAGCTGATGCCTTGAAATCCGCTGGCGAGGATGCCTTAAAGCTGGCTGCTCGTGATGCCCATTTAAAGCTCAGAGAGGCCATAATGCAAAGATTTACTGAAGAGGTGAATCGATTGGTTGGCAGGGCAATGGAGCCAGATGCCTTTATGGAAAAACTTGTATTTCAGGTTGTTGGGAAGGTAACTGAGCAAGTAAAGCTAAAAGAACAGGATGGCTTTACAATTAAGTTACCTGAGGATGTGATTGGAATTGAAGATCTGAGGAAAAATCCTGAAGAGCTAGAGCAAGGGACTTTGGCTCATTTTGTTTTGTCTATTATGGCCTCATTGTTGCGTAAGGGAATAGAGTTACAGCCGGCCAGTGAATTTAACAGAGGTATAAAAATTTACTTAAAGGATGGCCACGTCGAAGTTGATTTGACAGACCAGGCAGTTGCCGCAGTTTTGCTCGAACATCTGCAGCCTCGTTTTCGTGCCTTATTGGAAGGTGTTGTCAAATGATGATCGATCCTTATGTGACATTGATTTCCAGTTTACCGCCCCATACGCCACAACTATTTGCAACGCGTCAAACTCCGATTTCAAGAATCAAATTAAATGAACGTTTGCAAATGTTGACACCTGAACATACCCAAGATTTGGCGCTCATTGAGAATCTGGTGCATTGGGACCGGATCGCAATTTCAACCACGGATGAAGAAATGGTTAGGCGCGCCGAAGAAACCATGAGCTCGTTAAGAAATCAATTCATTAAGGATATTATTATTTGGCGGCTTGAAGAGCGGACAGCAGTAGCAGCTTTACGTCGTAAATATTTGGGGTTTGATGTACCAAAGTCAGGGATGCGCTGGGGTTATGGTCAATGGGTAGGTCATATTGAGCGACATTGGCACGAGCCAACATTTGCACTGGAAAAAATATTGCCTTGGCTAGAGGAGGCCAGGCAATTGCTGAACGAAAAAAATCACCTGGGTTTGGAGCGTTTGTTGCTGAGTTTAGTATGGGAATACTATGGGCGTGTAGTCGCTGGTCATTATTTCGATTTTGAAGCAGTCGTTGTTTACGTACTTCGTTGGGACGTGATTGATCGCTGGTCGCGTTACAATAACAGGCTGGCTAAACAAAGGCTGGAGCGGATGGTCGATTCTGGTTTGGGCGAATTTAATGCCATTTTCGCATAGAATCAGATCTAAAAATTTTTTTTCTGATGCTGCATCGACAGAGGGATACTCAAAATATTTTTTTGCTTTAGGTAAATTCAGTCCTCTGCACCAGATTGAATTCCTTGGCGGCCTTAAACTGATGCCTGACAATTTGTAACCGGTATTTTGAAGATGGACCATAAACAAGAAAACTCAAAAGTATCTGCACAAGTCACAATGGTTCAGGACGATTTGGTGACTATTGAAGCAATTTCGATTGGCAATGAACCTATTTCCCTGAGAAAGAATGAAGTCATTTATATTTGTCCCAAGCGTCAAGAAAACCGTTACCAGGAAAGATTAAAAGCGGAAATTTTAAGAATCAATGGTAATACTGCAGATGCTCAGGTGTTTGAAAGCACCTCCGGTGTAGCGGTAGGCGATCCTGTTGAGCAAACCAATGATATGCTGTCGGTAACCCTAGGGCCAGGCTTACTGGGACAAGTTTATGATGGTTTGCAAAATCCTTTGGAGAGTTTGGCGTCAGAATTTGGCTATTTTCTCCCTCGGGGAGTCGAAGCCGATGCTTTGGATAAGGTAAAAAAATGGTCTTTTGTGCCGGTTGTCCGAATCAAAAACAAGTTACTTGCGGGTGGTGTGATTGGTACCGTCCAGGAGGGGCGGTTTACCCATAAAATTATGGTTCCTTTTGATCAGGTTGGAGAAGTGGTGGTAACCTGGATCCAAGAAGGAAGTGTTTCAGTTGATGAGCCAGTGGCAAGGATTAGAAATTTCGTTTCAGGCAAGGAGCAAGTAATCACGTTGATGCAGAAATGGCCGGTTCGAAAACCGTTGCCGGAAAAAATGTTGCATAAGCATATTTCGGAACGTTTGTATCCCGATGAGCTTTTAATTACCACCATGCGTTTGATTGATACGTTTTTCCCAATTGCCCGAGGGGGCATTGCCTGTATTCCTGGGCCCTTTGGTGCGGGTAAAACGGTATTGCAAAATCTGATTTCCAGATATTCGACTGTTGATATTGTCATTGTGGTGGCATGTGGCGAACGGGCTGGTGAAGTGGTGGAAACGATTACCGAATTTCCGAAAATGATTGATCCAAAAACAGGAGGATCATTAATGGATCGTACCATCATTATTTGTAACACCTCGTCAATGCCTGTTGCTGCACGTGAAGCATCAATCAATACAGGCATTACGCTTGGGGAATATTATCGGCAGATGGGTTACGATGTGTTGCTGATTGCTGACTCTACTTCCAGGTGGGCGCAAGCGATGCGCGAGACTTCTGGGCGGATGGAGGAAATTCCCGGAGAGGAGGCTTTTCCTGCATACCTGGATTCAGCTATTCGATCGATTTATGAACGTGCCGGCGTGATAAAAAATCAAAATGGTGATATTGGCAGCTTGACTATGATTGGAACAGTATCACCTGCGGGAGGAAATTTTGAGGAGCCTGTAACACAGTCTACCTTGGGAGTAGTAAAAACTTTTTTGGGGCTAAGTGCAGAACGGGCCTACAAGCGTTTTTATCCGGCAGTGGACCCATTGATTTCCTGGTCACGCTATTTGAAACAGCTCACGTCTTGGTATGAAAACAACATGGAGCCTGACTGGACCAAAAAGGTGGAGAAAATGCTGGGGTTGTTACATAAGGGTGATGCAGTTATGCAAATGATGCAAGTGACCGGTGAAGAAGGGGTGACGCTTGAAGATTTTGTAATCCACCAAAAAGCAGTTTTTTTGGATATGGTTTTTTTGCAGCAAGATGCCTTTGATAAGGTTGATGCTTCAGTACCATTGGAAAGACAAAAAATGAGCTTCAATAAAATCTATAAATTAGTGCATCTTGATTATTATTTTGTGGATAAAACCAAAGCGCAGGAGTATTTTACCCGGTTAACCGGGTTATTCAAGAATTTTAATTATGCCGAAGAAAATTCACCTGATTATTTTGATCTGCTAAAGCAAATTGATCAGTTGGCTGAATCAATGGGTGTGTTGCAAGCATAGATTGTAAACCAGGCATAAAAAACCTCTCCAAAAAGGGAGAGGTAGGGTAAGGGGAATAGAAAATTATTTTTTTCTCATAAAATAATATAAATATTTACACTTAAGGATCATTTCTGAACCTTTTTTTTCAGCAACTTTGCAGGTTTCGTATTTCTCACGGCCGGGGGTAGATTGTTTCTTGATAGCGCCGTCAACGATAGAATATTTTAAAGGGATTTCAAAAGTTCCGGTTCTGCCGCGGGTGTCTTTCGATTTGGTATCAATGATGCCATTGTTTTTAAAAACCCATTCTGTGTTTAGTGCGCTTTTTTCCTTATTTAAGGCAGCGGCCTCGGCATACACTTCCCATGCTCCAAGTATTTCGGAGTTATCCTTCAATTGTATTTCCGCACTGGCAGTGAAAGAAGCTGCTAGAGCAGCCAGTGTTACAATGTTGGTTATTATTTTCATGGCAAATCCTTACTTGGGTTGATTGTACGTTAGCAAATTGTAACATACTGCTGGATAGACTCTAAAGTTTCGATCCTGTGATAGGATATCGTCTCACAAGTTAAATTCATAGAGATAATGGGTGTACAGGATAATTTTGAACAACAACCGTTAAGCTATTTTACCGAGAAGGCCTATTTGGATTATTCCATGTATGTCATTCTCGATCGCGCTTTGCCTCATATTGCTGATGGTTTGAAACCTGTGCAGCGGCGCATAGTTTATGCGATGTCCGAACTGGGATTGACGGCGTTAGCCAAGTATAAAAAATCGGCTAGAACTGTCGGGGATGTGTTGGGTAAATATCATCCGCATGGAGATTCTGCCTGTTATGAGGCAATGGTGCTGATGGCGCAGCATTTTTCCTATCGCTATCCTTTAATTGATGGACAAGGAAACTGGGGTTCACCGGATGATCCAAAATCATTTGCAGCGATGCGTTATACCGAATCACGATTGACGCCTTATGCGCAAACATTATTGAGTGAATTGGGGCAAGGAACTGTTGAATGGACTGATAATTTTGATGGTACGCTAAAAGAGCCTCAGTTGCTACCGGCACGTCTGCCTAACGTATTATTGAATGGTTCTATGGGTATTGCCGTAGGTATGGCAACGGATATTCCACCACATAATCTTCGGGAGGTGGCGAAGGCGTGCATTCAAATTCTCGATGATCCGACTTGCGGTGAAGAGGTTATATTTGAGTCCATTCAAGGCCCGGATTACCCGACTGAAGCTGAAATCATCACCTCCAAGGAAGATATTCACGCTATGTATCGAACTGGCCACGGCTCGATCCGAATGCGGGCAAAGTATGAGCGGGAAGGTGAGAATATTATTATCACAGCGTTACCCCATCAAGTTTCGGGAGCTAAATTACTGGAGCAAATCGCCGCACAAATGCAGGCTAAAAAGTTACCGATGATTGAAGATTTGCGTGATGAATCTGACCATGAAAGTCCTACCCGGTTAGTGGTGATTCCGAGATCCAAAAGAGTTGATGTTGATTCTGTGATGTCACATCTGTTTGCCACCACCGATCTGGAAAAGAATTATCGCGTCAATATGAACATGATTGGCCTGGATGGACGGCCAAAAGTTAAAAACCTGAAAGAAATTCTGGTGGAATGGCTGGTTTTTAGAACCGAAACGGTTCGTCGCCGCCTGCAATATCGTTTGGATAAAGTTTTAACGAGATTACATGTGTTGGAAGGTTTGTTGATTGCTTATTTGAATATTGATGAAGTGATTGCCATTATTCGAACAGAAGACCAGCCAAAACCGGTGTTGATGGAACGGTTCGGCATCACAGATATTCAGGCTGAAGCGATTCTGGAGTTAAAGCTAAGGCATCTTGCCAAACTCGAGGAAATGAAAATTCGGGGTGAGCAGGATGAGTTGGAAAAAGAGCGGAAAGCACTTGAAAAAACTTTAGGCTCAAAAAAATTGTTGAACCGGTTGGTCAAGAAGGAGATTGAACGGGATGCAGAAAAATATGGTGATGACCGGCGTTCGCCGATAGTTCAGCGTGGCGCATCCAAGGCTTTGGATACGACTTCACTGATCAGTAATGAGCCGATTACCATTATTTTGTCGCAAAAAGGCTGGATACGGGCGGCAAAAGGCCATGATATTGATGTTAAGGCCTTGAATTATCGCGCTGGCGATGGTTTTCTGGATGCAGCTTATGGCAGAACTACGCAAGCTGTCTATATTCTGGATTCTACCGGGCGTTTTTATACAACGACGGCTCATGATTTGCCTTCAGCCCGGAGTCAGGGAGAGCCGTTAACCGGAAGGTTAAAACCACCTGCCGGTTCACTTTTTAAATACTCGCTGGCTGGAAATCCAGATGACTGGTATTTACTGGCCAGTAGTTTTGGTTATGGTTTCAGGGTTCAGTTGAAAGAATTGGCAAGCAAGAACAAGGCCGGGAAACTGGTAATCAGCTTGCCTGATGGCGCTGAAGTGCTCCGACCAGCCCGAATTCATGATGACTCCGATTTACTTGCAGTTGTAACGCAGCATGGGCGATTGTTAATTTTTCCTGTCATTGAGTTGCCGGCATTAGCGCGTGGCAAAGGCAATAAACTGGTACAGATTCCTACAGGTGATTTGAAAGGAGGAAAAGATAAAGTGATTTCAATGGCTGTTATTGCTCAAGACGGAGCATTGAAAATTATCTCAGGAAAACGGCATTTGACGTTAAAAGGCGCAGATATTGAGCATTATTCCGGCGGTCGGGCGAAAAGAGGCTTAGCGTTACCGCGGGGCTTTCAGCGCGTTGATGAACTGGTGTAGGAGCTGCTTTAGCTGCGATTGGCCTATCCATCACGGCTGAAGCCGCTCCTACAGAAAAAATCGGGAATAAAAAAGGCGTCAGTTTCCTGACGCCTCCCCGTCTCTCATAAAATGAAAGAACTAAACTAGCTTGATTTTCTGGCACGAAAACCAACAAAACCTAACAGGCCAGCGCCGATTAACCAAGCTGCGGCAGGTTCAGGAGCTTGACCGACTGGTGGTGGAGTGCCATCATAGGTATATGTAATATCACCAGAACAATTTGCAGAAGTTACTTGATTAGCAACAAGATTTCCACCGCCACCATTAAAAGTTGAGCCAGTGAAAGTGTTACAACCAATTCCTACGTTACCAGTACCAATAAACTGTGCTAGATCTGCTCCGGAGAAAGTGAGGGTTATAGAGCCGTTATCAGTAGTGGTACCAAGATCTAATGTAGCGCCAGATGCTAAGCTAACTCGCCCCCCAGTATGAGCAAGATCAGTTGTGAAACCAGTTACAAAGTTGCCGCTGCCTGCCAGAACTTCAAATTCCCAATCCAGAGTTGAGTCAAAAGCAAACCGTTGGCTCTGTGCTGAATTGTTATCAATTGAGGTTGTACTAGTTGAGTCACCAGAAAGTATAAGAGATATGCTGGTCAGCGTACCTAGGCTTGAATCAAACTGAGCCAAATTACCAGTAGCTGTGGCGGTAGTTAAATCAGTCGTCAAAGGCCCAAGCGAAAAAGAGTCTGTCACTGTAGCAGCCTGAACACCAGCCGAAACGGCCAATGCCCCCGCCATCAATAAAGAAGGAATAGCTTTTTTCATATTATTTACTCCTAAATAAAGTTAAAAATGTTGTTAATAGTGTGTCGATTTTTTGACACACACTGCACATCTTAATTAATGTACAGGAAGAAATCTATCCAGTTTGCGGTTGACGGATGTTCGTAATTTGGCTATCGTGTTTTGGCTTTATTGTTTCGGGCTTTGTAAAGGGTTTGTGAAGGCTTTTCTCCAAACTGTTTTTGGTAATGGTTAGCAAATCGGCTCGGGTGGGTATAGCCAACTTCCATGGCAACTTGAAGTACTGTAGTGTCTTGATCAGGAATTTGTAATAACGAGCGGGCTTTGATTAATCGGCGAAAATAGACGGCCCCCATTGGTGTACAGTTTCGAAAATTACGAAAAGCTTTTTGCAAGGCCCGTTCGCTAACATTGGCAACGTTAGCCAGATCCTGCAGCATAATGGGTTCATGAAGGTGATCGTCTATCCATGTTTCAACTGCTTTAACCCACTGATAGCGGTTTTCCTGTTGTCTGGTGCGCTCTTTTGTTCTTCTGTCAAGGCAGTCGATAAAGGCGAAAAGCAAAGTTTTTTCCAGATGTTGCCATTTTTTTGAATTGGGATGTTGGCAATTAGGATGATTTAACTGGTGGGCACACCAAAGGCTTAATGAGCGTAAAAACAGACCTTGCGGGGATTGGTAGTCAATTTCAGAAGCTCTGGGTAATTGCGGGGTTGCATTGCCAAATCGGTTGCTTAATGCCTGTTCTACAGCGGTTTTATCAAAATCGACAAACAGTGCTCGAATGGAATCTACTTCCATTTGCATTTTTTCGGAAGAAAAATGAATCACCCCCGATTCATATTTGGCTTCTGCTTTGTCAGAGGCCACCTGATAATCAATGTCGCCATCAAGGAGGATGTGAAATGAATATCGTGCTTCCACTTCTTTAGTGCTTTCGAGGATCAGGTCAGCAGGGCAATGAATATAGGAAAGACTGACAATGTTCAGGCTAACTCTATTGATATGGACAAAAAAATCAGAACCTTCTTGCAAATAGGTGTTGTGTTCTTCCCAAAGCAGATTGGTGATTTTTCGAGATTCTTCAATGTCATTTGTCGTCAGCAGGTGATGATTGCTTAACAACTCAAAATCAAGGATAGTCATATCGTTTTAAACGGGGTTATTTCCAGTTTCCCAAGGCCTTTTTTAATTCGGCTTCTGTTCTAAGCGCATCAAACTGGGCGGCGATGGCACGAGAATTTGCACTGTCGCGGGCTACTTCAGATTCAATGTAACGCGTAACTGTCACGGTTCCGGCTTCCCTTTGTCGTTTAACCATGCGATAGGCTTCTTCAGCTGATGCAATTGCGGTAATTGTAACATTAACCCGTGCTAAAGCTTCCTGTAATCTCAAGTAGGCAGTTTTAACTTCATTTTCAATGCTTAGCTGCAAACGCTTTTTTGTCGCTTTAATTTCTGCCAGTTTACTTTGCGCTTTGTTGATGCGTTCATTAGTTGCGAAGCCAGAAAAAATATCCATTTCAAGATTTACTCCGGCGGTTACATAATCCTTATGTGAAGAAAAACTGCCGTCCCTGCTGTCCTGGCCATAACTGACATAAGCATTGACGCGAGGAAAATGAGCACCATAGGCGGCTTTTAAAACCCTCTCCTGACTGGCAATTTGCTTGTTGATGGCCTGGATTTCCGGGCGTTGTTCCAAAGCGGTTTGAAGAATCCCGGAAAACTCGCCTGGTGTCTGAGGGGGTTGCCAATTAGATTGCTGAGCAATGGTAATTGGTTGACTCATTTCCAAGCCTAACAGAGTTTTTAATCCGGTCTTGGCAAGTTCGATACTGTTTTTTGCCCGGATTTTTGCTTCTTTGGCTTGGGCGAGTTGAACTTCGAGTGACAGCAGATCAGATTTTAGTAAAGTACCAGCTTTGTAACGTTTTCTGCTTTGTTCCAATTCGCTGGATACTGCTTTAATAGAGCTTATGGTAACTTCATGAGCTTCCTGAGCGGCCAAATAGCCGTAGTAAGCTGAAATAACCGCTTGCGTCAAGCTGTTACGGATAGCTGACTTTTCAAGGGACGCCGCTTCAACACCCAATTTAGCGGCTTTACTGAGTTGGTAATCTTGACCGCCACGAAACAGTGAAATGTTGGCTATTACCTCGGGGCGCAGATTTTCCACACCACCGGGATGATTAAAATCAGAGTTGAAATCCAGTCGCCTCTGATTGATAGTATGTGAAAATACCATCGCAGGATTCTCAGTGTATTGATAAGAATACCGAGCCGTAATTTGTGGGTAGAAACTGGATAATGCCAATCCTACCTGGGCTTCGGCCTGTTTGATTCTTTGTTGGGCTATTTCTAAATCAGGGTTATGATTAAGTGCATATTCAATTGCTTGTTCTAATGTGTAAGAGCTGCTGGTTGCTGTTGCATTAGAGCTGTTTTCGTTGATTGAAAGGTCCAGGGAGTTGTTTTGGCTGTTTGCATTTGAATGCATGCAGCTTAAAGCAGAGTACATAATGACGTGCAAGAAAATTTCTTTTTGAGTTTTTAACATAATTTTGGCCAGTATGTCTGTCTACATTAGAAAATGGTTATATAATATGCCATTTGTGTCTGTTATGCCAGTGTGAGCGAATGCCTTATATTTTGATACTAATAATTTTTTCTTTTATTGGATCTGCGGAAGCAGAAAATAAAAAAATTGCTAACGCCTGGGAGCTGCCGCCCTTAGTGTTGCCCGATTTAGAGAATAAACAACGCAATTTATATGATTGGCATGGCAAGCTAATTATTTTAAATTTTTGGGCAACATGGTGTGGGCCGTGCCAAATTGAAATTCCGCATCTGGTAAAGCTTCAGGAGCAATATACCGAAAAAGGCTTGCAGGTTATTGGCATCGGACTTGATGATGCCCGGAGATTACAAAATTATGTTCGCACTGTTGGGATTAATTACCCAATACTACGTGCAGACCCGAAAACAAATTTTCCGTTATTAGCCACCTGGGGCAATTCCTATGGTACTTTGCCATATACAGTTGTCATCAATCGTGAGGGCGGTTTTGTATTGGTGCATCAAGGGATTTTTTCTGAAGAAATATTTAACAAATTTGTTTTGCCGGTTTTGGAAGCAGGTTCGCATTAACAGTGTGGCAGCGTACTTTAGCCGCGATCACAAAATCAGCTAATTCGCGGCTAAAGTGCGTTGCTACTATCGATCGCTGATTTTCCATTGAATATGTTGTTTAACGAGCAGTTGTTCCAGATAAGGTGTCATTTTTTCATTGATCAATGCTCGTCTAACCCGGTCTTTGATATCGGCGAAGGATTTTTGCTCGGCGGGTTTTCTGTTAACAATCATAATCAGGTGGTAACCTTTTGCTGTTTTTATAACTTCACTGACCTGGCCATCAGGGAGATTTTTCAGGGTATTTTCAATTGCGGGTAAACCTGTATTTTCCTTAAGCCAGCCCATATCACCCGAGTGTTGTTTTCCATAGGGGTCGATTGTGTACTGTTCCGCTAACTTGAACAAGCTTTCACCATCAACAATTTTAGCTCTTAATTCTTCTGCCAGGCTTTTATCGGCAACCACAATCTGGCCGATTTGCCGGCGTTCCGGGATGTAACCTAATTCAGGGTGGCGCTGAAAATAATCCACTAGGTTTTTTTCATCAGGTATCCATTGTTTTTCCAGGTTTTCTAGCAGTTTCTGGCTTAACAGATGTCGGCTATAGTCCTGAATTTGGTTGTCAACATCAATTCCCATGTTTTTTGCTTCCAGAGCAAATAGCAGGGTTTCCAGCCAGTCCTCCAGGCTTTCGTTAATTGCTGTTTTGTCATCAGCTTTGATATTGGTGTTTTGTATATCACGAAATTTAATAACAAAGTTGTCACCTTTGGCAAGTATTGTGTCACTTGAAATGGGAGGGGGCAGGTCATTAAGGAGATTTTGAACCTGAAATTTTTGTTTAAGATTTGCTAACGCTAGTTGTTTGCGTTGTTTGTATTGTCTTGCAATATAGACAGATTTAGCCGCTTCTAAAGCATTAGTATCTTGAATGTTGCTGAGTTGTTGTTTATAGGTTTCAGGAATTTCAATGCCTTTATGCAGCTCATTCAAATAACGTTGCGCTAATAATCCGGCTTTAAATTGTTTGATTTCCTGGGTGTAGTCCGGATCATTTTCCAGGCCGGATTGTTTGGCTTCCTGAAATAATGCTTCTGAGTGAATCAATCTCATTAACATGTCGCCTCGTAAATAGGCTTGATCCTTCTCGTCCATCGAAGGAAATTGGGTGGCAAATGGGGCGGCTTTTAAAGCTTTTTCCAGCTGAGATTCAGTAATATCAATATTGCCAATCTTAACCAGAACTTGATCGGCTAGTACAAAAGAAGGGATAAAAGTTGAAAATGTCAGAGAAAAAAACAGAGTAAAGTACTTCATGTGTGGGTGAGGTTAATTGGAGAAAATGTAACATAATAATTGAAATCCCGGACCGTTACATAGGTCCGGGAGCAAAAAAACGATTTTTTATTTTGGACTTTTCCCTCCTAAATCCGGAGCATTTGCATGTATCCAGCTAATCGCGGCATCGAGATCATTTTTGATTTTCTTGCCATTGTAAGTTAACGCTTCAGCAACCAGTGGAACACCGGTTTTGTTGGTTTCATGGCAGGAAGCACACAGTAGTGGTCCATGGCTGCCATCTGGATTGTATTGGGTAGCCTGTTTATAGGTGGTCGTATCAACCTTAGGCGTTACAGGATACAGACCGTGAATTGATTCATGGCAAGCCTGACAGGCAAGTCCGGCATGTCCTTTTGAATAACGCATCAAGCTGTACTTTCCTGGCTGGTTGATTGGGAAAGCAACTCCGCCCTGACCTTCAACAAAGGGTGGTGCGTGGCAGTCTGCACAATGAGGTGCGCCAGGGGAAAGCCAATAGTCACGACCATGGCTGGCAGCTGAATAAGGGACTGCGGCAATTCCAGTCGCCTCTTTGGGTAATGATAGAGAAGCCAGTTTTGCAGTTGGATTTGCAGACAAAATGGAAACGTTGACGTCGCCATCTGCATCTTTAGTGATCAGTGGTTTACCATCTTTGGTTGCAATCACAGCAATATCTGGAGTCATTCTGGTTTTAGACCAGGTCAGTAAAATACCGGATTTTGTTGGGATATCATGGCCATTTTTATCGGGAACGACTTTAGGATCAATATATTTTTCCTTGAGTGTTTTACTGTCAACGCCGATTGCAACAGCAATTTCATCCAAGGGCAGGTTGCGGATGGTTTCGCCAGTTTGTTTAAAGGCATTTTGCAAGTTGTCGCGTTGATATAGTTCACGCGATAGCTGGTTGTGGCAGTTAGTACACCACAGGCCCTTGCCATTGTTACTGATACCAATTTTAGAAACATTGGTTTGTATCCATCGGCCAATATGGTTTAGATGTTCCGGTGTACCTACGCCATCCTTATCCTTGTTTGGGTTGGAATGAACATCACGACCGGCAAAACAGCCGCCTTTGGTGTCGCGGTTGTCAGCATTGGCATAGAAATTCTTGCCATCCGGTGAAATGGGGTAGCCATCCATTGATCCATCCTGTCTGTGTGCTGGGTGACATCCTGCGCAGGTACCAGTACGGCCTTCAGCATCAGGCAGTGGTCTGACAGTTTGATGAACTCGGTGCAGCGCTTCAGACAGAGCCATGATTGGGGTATCCCAGGATTCCATGGTTTTGCTATCGGATAATACCTGCGCAATCCCTTTAGATTGTAAAACACCGATCACATTATCGGCGTGACATTGCTGGCACAAAACTGGATCTCCACCAAGACGGTTCTGAGTAGCGCGGCTGGAAGGATCATAATTTGCGATAAACTGGGTGCCGTGCCGGGCGTCATGAATTTGCAAAATCGAAATCGAGGTGGCTTTCAAATCGGCCATATAGTCAGTTGCCCCAAGTCCTTTCCAGAATGCCTTTTCCTGTTTGTATAGTGTAAAGGTTTTGCCGTTGGCGTTTTCGTTGGCATGGCAGTTGGAGCAATTGGGAACATCTATTGGATTAGTGCCAATAAATTTGACGGGTTTACCTGTATGGCTGTCAATCACGGGCTTTTTGGTTTTGGCATCGACCAATGCAACCCAAGCCTCCTGATAAGGACGAATATCACTTTCAACAATTTCAAGTGGGCTTTTTTTCATCAGCTCATCATAAAATGGCGTCAGTGGCAGGCCCAAAGCGTCCCATATTCCTGGGTTGGTCAGAACAATAGGCACGTTATCAAGTACTGGCGATTTGGTATAAACGACGGTGCCTGTTTCTCCTGTGTAATGTAAGTGGCCATCTTTAAGTGGTGCCCCCGAAGGGCCGGCATCTCTCGGAATGGGGAGTTCAATGCCAATACGTTTTTTCTTACTGTCTAGGCTGGTTTTTTCAGGATTACTGCCTTTCAAATCCTTGTAAATGTAAAGGTGAGTAAAATAGGCATTGCCAACATTTTCATGGTCACTGTATTTACCATCCTTATTGACATCATAAGGGATATTCCAGTAGGCCAGTTTGGTGCCTTCCGAGAAGGTATTATCAATATGACCATATTCCAATTTCATGCGTTTTTTACCGTCAAGCAGAACGGTTGGGTTTTTAGGGTCGGCTTTTAGTAATTGCGGGAATTGATATGGCCCGGTTGCGGTTTTAACTACCTGGCTTTGAATGGAATTATAAGGTGGCAAGATACAGCAATAGGAGAAATCAAAGCCGGTACAGTGCATACCCAACTCATAATTGATGGTGATGTTGTAATCATTTTTTGGCTTGTAAGGATCTGTCTTTTGTTTATTTATCGGGATATTTTCAACTGGTTTTGTCGTGCTCTCCATATTGAATGGTTTAACTTTTGCTGATACCTGTGTTACTAACAGGCTGCTCAGAAGGATTGATAACAGAAAACTGGATTGTGAAGGTTTCATTTTCTCACCATAAATTTGATAGCGTTTTTAAGTTTGCCCAGTGTTAAAAAGCGGAACCTGTTTTAACGCCAATTTTTTTTAATATGATTGCCATAGGGCAAAAGCCAGTGAAAGCAGATTGTAGTAAATTGGCACCTACAAAACCAGTAAACCACAACCAGTTGATTGAGTGCCAGATAGCCAAGCATACACTTAATAAGATAAATGTTCCAGCAATTGCGAGAACCATACGATCTATTGTCATGGCTAATTTCTCCTCACTGTGACTAGATGTTTTTCTCAGGTTTATTTGAGTTGCAAATAGTATTGAGCCATATCATTTATTTCTTCATCGGATAATTGTTTAGCAATCAGGCGCATTTTGCTGTATATGTCATTGTTCCGGTCACCAGTTTTGTACGCCTTAAGTGTTTCCGCAAAATATTCTGGTTGCTGTCCGGCAAGTGCTGGAATATCCATTACTTCCCCCTGACCTTCAGTACCATGACAAGATGAACAAGGAGGTAAGATTCTTTTACTTTCGCCCCGGGTTGCTAGTTTTTTTGCTCGCTGAATGGATTTAGGATCAGCTTTTTGTTGCGGTGGAAGCGCCAGGGTACTAAACCATACAGCCAGATCAGCGGTATCTTGTTCGCTCAACCCTGCCGCAACTGAAGACATTAACGGATGAGACCGACTGTTATCGGCATAATCCCGCAATTGTTTGTAGGTGTATGTTGCCAGTTGTCCAGCTAGGGAAGGATACCCTGGCATGGGACTAACACCATTTTCACCATGACAACCTGAGCAGGCAATAGCCAGTTCTTTGCCCTTGGCGGCGTTGCCTTGTTTAACAAAATTTAGCAATTCTGGAGTCCATGCAATTTTTGAAGAAGGCTCAGCTATCACTAAAGAGGGTGTAATCAATAACGCAGATAAAAGTAACTTTTTCATTTTTAATACCCCCATGGGCTTGAGCCATGTGTATCCATAAAAAAGAATTGCAAGATTGGAATGGCGAAACTGAGTGCCATCAAGCCTGCAATAACCTTGTTCCAGAGTGAAAAGCTGTTTAAAAATTCCGGCAGATCTTTTACGGGATGATAAGTGGAGGCGTATTCGACTTCTCCAGAAAAGGACTTTGTAGCTTTAAATTGGGTCATCACCAGAATGTAAATAAACACACAGGCAGAGCCAAGTAACACCAGGCCGCCTACTATCATGGCAAATTCATAGGGTTCCCAGGATAAGGTTAGAATACTATTGTATTCGACAGAGGAAATTCGTCTTGGTTGGCCTAACAAACCCAGAATATGCCAGGGAGTGGTTAAAATAGACATGCCAATGAACCAGGTCCAAAGTTGAACTAATGCCATTTTTTTTGAAAACAAAGCCTTGCCCGTCATGATTGGCCATAAATAATAAGCAATAGCAAAATACATAATGACCGTTGTGCCGGCAAAAATGAGATGGAAATGTCCTGGAACCCATGCCGTGTTATGAATCATTGCATTCATCGCATAACTGGCATTGACAATGCCGCCAAAGCCCCCAAAAATCAGCATTAAAAGTGAAAGAATAATGGCAAGTACCATTGGATTAGTCCAGGGTAGCGAACCTATCCAGCTTAGCAATCCTTTCCCTCCTCGAAGTCGGGCGGCAATTTCCATCGAGGCGATAACTGTAAAACCGGTGATAAATGTTGGTAAAGTAACTACGAAAGTACCAAAGCCATGTAATAATTTCCAGCCTGCCGCTTGTTCAGGGTCCATGTATAAATGATGAAAGCCAATTGGCAAGCTGAATACCACTAGAACAATAAAAGCTGCTCTAGCCATTTCATCACTGAATAAATAGCCTCCTGCCTGTTTGGGGACAAAAACATAAAAAGCTGTATAGGCGGGAATTAGCCAAAAATAGACGATGGGGTGAAGTGTCCAGGCAAACAGGGTTCTTGCCAATCCCGGATCAATGGTGTCGATCCAGCCCAATGTGAAAGGAATCAGTTGGAAAACCACTTCCATTGCTACACCGGCACTGGTCCAGAGCCACAACAAGGCATTCGCGACCGTTGCAAACATCGCCAACGGGACCGGTTTACCAGAGTTATCCTTTTTCCATTGATTCATCATCACAATCATGATGAAGCACCAGACCCAGGAACCCACAACCAATAATGCGGCACCGATATAAAAAATATAGTGCGCATGAAGTGGTGGATAGAAAGTATAAAGCACAGATGCCCGGCCGGTTAAAAGTGGAATGGCGGCAAGAACAACACCAAACAACGTGACTGCAAAGCCAATCCAGGCTAATTTGATATTCCAGATAGGCCTTTTAAGACTGGTGGCGGCGGTGTAATAACCGAACCCCATGATAAAAAATGTCGTTAGCACATAAGCCATCAGTACGCCATGGGTACTGACAGAGGCAAAATAAACTTGTGCCGACTCTAACGGTGGAAATAATCCGCTTCGTTCCAGCACTTGATATTCGCCCATGAAACAAGCCAGGATAAATGCGATAAAAGCGACCCAGAAATTACTTAATGCGAGTTTTTTGACAGCTGTATCATTCATTGCCTGTGTCCTCCCCAGTCTTTGTTATTGAAGGAGCCTGCCAGGTTTCTTTGGCTTCAACAGTGATATTGCTCCACATATGATCGTGGCCCATGCCGCAGTATTCGTTGCATAATAGCGGGTATTTTGCAGGCTTGGGGAAAGTTGTCGTCACTTCAGAAACATACCCGGGAACAATCATGGTACTCATATTAGTCATCGGCATGTGTACGCCGTGCAAAACATCCGCGCTGGCCCAACGGAAAGTGATTGGAGTTTCTGCCGGTACGGTGACGTGTTTAGGAAAAAAACCATAGCGAGCAGCAACAATTCTGACTGTTATTTTGCCATTTTCATCAATTTGTACGCCAAGATTATCTTCAGCAAATTCTTTAGTGAGATGCAAGCGTGCTGAATCGATGGTTTCAACATTGCTGGGTGCGTCAATTCCATGAACGAACGAATCAATCATGATAATGCCAACAAACATACCTGCCATTCCAAGTGAAATGTACGCCCACTTTTTCTCTAATGGATCAATATGCATAACTCACCTCAGTTGATTGCGCCGCGAGGCAAAAATACCCCATAATAGAGGAATAACCAGCCCACGACAAAGCCAAGGCCGACAACCAGCATTAATGTCCAGGTGCCCACTGGAGGGCTTTCAATGATTTTCTTTTTTTGTTCTTCGTCTAGCGGTTTCATGATTCACCTCGTGGTTGGTTTATTTTGCCACATTCATTAACTGCGAAGATCCAACTTGTGTTATTTCCTAAAAATTTTCCTTGTAAGCAATAAAAATGAATTGGAAGTTGAGTTTTAAGTTTATTAAAGTTTGATAATATACAAATATTAAGAAAAAGGTCAAATAAAAATTGTTAAGTCTGCGGATTTTATAATTTTAGACTCTGTATATGACAAAAATTTTCGGAATGGAGGTAAGTAATTGAAATAAAAAGACACACATAAATACATTCCGTGTAGCTCTCTATCGCATCATTGCAATAGAAAGGCTTGTTATTTCAATCACTTACCTATTTGATGTATCCAAGAAGATAAATTCTTTTCGTGCACAAAGAATTTTGCACATAAAAACGACAGTTTTAAATTATCAAGCTGAGATATAATTTTAATTCCTTGGTGTATGAAATGCAGCTAGAATATAAAGTGATTTCGATTCCATTGTTTTTAAGTCAAGAGCATGATTGCGGGTATCTCGAAGATCAGCTCGAACAATCGGCATTTGTCCATCCTGAAACCAAGTTATCAGTTCCGGTCTATAGTCAATTATTGGCCAATGGCTTCCGCAGAAGCGGTGATTTGGTTTATAAGCCGTTGTGCAAACAATGCTCCGCATGTATTTCGGTCAGAATTCCGGTTGCCGATTTCAAGCCGTCACGAAGTCAAAGACGGGTGCTGAAGAATCAATCGATTATTAAAACAACCATCAAACCGGCAAATTTTCAGCAGAGTCATTATGATGTTTATTTAAAATATCAGCAACATAGGCATAAAGGAGGCGGGATGGCGCAATCCAGTCCCCAAGAATATTTTAACTTTCTTTCAAGTGCCTGGTGCAATACTTTATTTGTCGAGATGGAGATTGATAATACTCTGGTTTCTGTTGCTATTATTGATCAATTGAATGATGCTTTATCTGCTGTTTATACTTTTTTTGATCCAGATTATTCCCGGTATGGATTAGGTAATTTTGCAGTATTATGGCAGATTCAGTATGCCAGGGAATTGAATCTGCCATGGTTGTATCTGGGCTACTGGATTAAACAATGCCGGAAAATGGCTTATAAAAATCAGTACCGTCCTATCCAGGCTTTTATCAATGATGAATGGAGGTATTTTGGCAGAGGTGAGGAAATTGAACTCCGATGATTTATTCCATAAGTTTTTCCTTTCATACCAAGAAATACTCATTTTTCCAGACACTTTTTCGTGCTGGTATTTTTGTAGAACCTTGAAGTAGACTTGCTGTTTGATTCTATATTTAGCCCAATACACAGATTTACCTGCTTAAAACGGATATTTTTGGGGACAAAAGGGTTAAAAACCAGTTGCCAAAACTCCTCAAGCAACTGGTTTTATGTTAGTATGCCTTGCTTTTCAAACAAACAGACAAACTATAAGATGGCAAAAGAAGATCAAATAGAAATGGAAGGGAAGGTGATTGAAACCTTGCCCAACGCAATGTTCCGAGTTGAATTAGAAAATGGGCATGTCGTAACAGCTCATATCTCTGGAAAAATGCGGAAACATTACATCCGCATTTTAACCGGGGATACAGTCAAGGTGGAAATGACTCCTTATGATTTAACCAAAGGGCGCATTACTTTTCGTATGCGTTAAATTTTTCTACGATTGTTCGCTATTTTCAGGAACACTCAGTTCTTTACTTTCAATAGCAAAATCAAGTTTATTATCTTTTACAAAGACCCTTACGTGGCCGCCATTGGCCAGTTTCCCGAATAATAAATCATTTGCCAGAGGCTTTTTAATTTCTTCCTGAATCAATCTGGCCATTGGTCGTGCGCCCATTTTTGGATCACAACCGTTTTCGGCCAGCCATAACCTTGCTTCCGGATCTAAAGACAAAGTCACATGCTTTTCTGAAAGTAATGTTTCAAGTTCGAAAATGAATTTGTCAACAACACTACCAACAATACTGATATCCAATGGTTTAAACTGAATAACTGCATCCAGACGATTTCTAAATTCTGGTGAGAAGGTTTTTTCAACAGCTTTCATGCTGTCACTACTGTGTTCTTGTTTGGTAAAACCAATTGATGCTCTGCTGCCTTCTTCAGCTCCAGCATTAGTTGTCATCACCAAAATAATGTTCCGGAAGTCAGTCTTTCGGCCATTATTATCAGTCAATGTGCCATGATCCATGACTTGCAGTAATAGATTAAAAACATCAGGGTGGGCTTTTTCCAGCTCATCAAGCAATAACACGGCATGTGGATGCTTATTGACCTGTTCAGTCAAAAGCCCGCCTTGATCATAACCGACATATCCCGGGGGTGCCCCAATTAAGCGTGAGACTGTATGTCTTTCCATGTATTCAGACATATCAAACCGGATGAGTTCAACGCCGAGATTCTTTGCCAATTGCCTGGTGACCTCTGTTTTACCAACTCCGGTAGGGCCAGCAAACAAGAAAGAGCCAATGGTTTTGGTGGTGTCTCTTAAGCCAGCTCTGGCCATTTTGATTGCCGAGGCTAAAGCAGCAATAGCCTCATCTTGACCAAATACCAACATTTTAAGGTTTTTCTCAAGATCAAAAAGTTTGTCTTTATCGTTTGAAGAAACTGATTTTGGTGGGATTCTTGCAATTTTGGCAACAATATTTTCTATGTCAGGGGTATCTATGATTTCTTTACGTTCATTTTCAGGAAGCAGCCTTTGGCCTGCGCCTGCCTCATCAATGACATCAATTGCTTTATCCGGCAGGTGCCGGTCAGTAATATAG
>JALXCS010000090.1 GCA_026990815.1 Methylomonas sp.
GTATATGCAATGAATCTTAGCGTTTGCTTAGATGGTTAAAAAAACACTTTGAATAATCAAAAAAGGCAAGGTTAGAAAACTTTATAGTGTATAAACTTTACTTTATATGATTATTAGCATATCATAAAAACCTAATATTGATTCCTGGGAAGGAGGCATCAATATTTTTTAATTTTAATAACTATTAATTGGCAAAATTGAGGTGACTCACCAATGAGACAAAAAATAAAACTGATTATAACAGCAAGTATTTTTGGTTTAACAGTCGGTTGTGCAACTGCAGAAATGACTGCAAAGTCAACAACACCAGTGGCTGAAAAACCCAAGCTTTATAATGAAACTTTAAATCCCAGACAAAAAGAATATCCAAACCATTTGGGTTTCAACGATCTGCATATTCAAGCGATCAGACATTTGCCGCCGGATACTCACAGTGTCCATGATCCTAAGTTGCAAATGATCGTGCACCACCATTGTAAGGCTTATGATGACGGGACACTTTTGTGTTTGATGTTTCATAATGGCATGAAAGATCAGGACAAGCCTATTGGTTTTGAGTACATTATCACAACTGCCCAGTACAACTCTTTACCAGAGGCAGAAAAAAGATATTGGCATTATCACAAGGTTGAAGTGCCCAGAGCTCATGCAACATTCCCAGATATGACTGCAGAAGAAGCAGCCAAGGTTTTACCGGCAATTAATGAAACATACGGAAAAGTTGTTTATTTCCAAAAGCCTGATGATAAATTTCCATTAGGCGAGCCATATGTAATGATTGTTCAGGATATGCCTGAGCAGGAATAATTTTCGTTATACTTTCCTCTTGTGCTTGTTTTGCACTGTAGCGCCAGTAAATGAAAATTTTTACTGGCGTTTTTTTATGGGAGAAAAAACATGAACCAAAGAATTATAAAAAGCTTGTTGCTGATTTTTTTCTGTAGCCCTTTATCAGCGAATGAATTACTGGGTCTCCCTGATGTTCCTGTCCCCAAAGATAATCCTCAGACACAAGCAAAGATTGAACTGGGTCGGTTATTATTTAATGATGTCAGGCTGAGTGGAAACGGTACAATCAGTTGTGCCAGCTGCCATCAGCCGGAAAAAGTATTTACCGATGGCTTACCTGTTGCAGAAGGAATAATGAAACAAAAAGGCACAAGGAATGCGCCAACAGTCCTAAACAGCGTTTTTTACCAGAGTTTTTTTCATGATGGCCGTGCGGCTTCCTTAGAGGAACAAGCTTTGGGTCCATTTTTGAATCCTATTGAACATGGCTTGAAAGATAAAAAAAACTTGGTTGAATTAGTTCAGCAAGATAAAAAATACATTGAAAAGTTTGCTGAAGTTTTTGGTATTTCTGAAAATCAAATTACTGCCGAACATATAGCCAAGGCTATCGCCAGTTTTGAAAGAACAGTAATTGGTGGTAACTCCTTGTTTGACCAGTATTTTTATGCAACAAAAAGAGAGGTTTTATCTGAAAGTGCAGCAAGGGGTTCTAGAATTTTCAGAAGAAAAGGCAATTGTTCAAATTGTCACGAAATGAACTGGAAGAATGCTTTTTTTTCCGATAACAATTTTTATAATATTGGCGTGGGGTCAAAAAAACTGGAACTCATTTTGGATGCTTTTTTGGAGAAAATAAGAAGTGGTGAAAATCCGGATGATATCAAACTAACTGACCAACAGCGCTCGGAATTAGGCCGTTTCAATGTGACGAAAATTATTGCTGATATTGGTAAATTTAAAACCCCGAGTCTGAGAAATGTTGCATTAACAGGTCCCTATATGCATGATGGTAGCATTGCAACGCTGGAAGAAGCCATTGAGTATTATGACAAAGGTGGCAACGATAACCGATTTAAGGATGTGGCCATTTTCCCCTTGAAATTGACCGATCAGGAAAAAAAGGATCTGGTGGCTTTTTTGAGGTCTTTGACAAGTTCTCGCTATTTGAAAAAACAGTGAGGGGTTCCCAAATTTGGAAAGGAAACCACTATGTTGGTGGAAGCGCTTGGTAGTGTTCAAAAATCTGTGTCATTTTCATAAAATGAAGAAATAACAAAGAGGAAGATTGATGACACACACATTTAATTTCGAACAAGCTATTAAGGATTTACAGTCAGGAAAAGATTTAACGGGGAAA
>JALXCS010000091.1 GCA_026990815.1 Methylomonas sp.
ATTTTTATGAAACAACCTCATAATTGACGGTTGCTTGCAGGGCTGGCAATGTCAAGGAGGAGTGCTGACAAGCAAGCTCCTTGATATTGTCAGCTCTGCAAGCTTATCCTTTAACAAAAGAGGTGTTTCTTTGTCGCCGAAGATTTCATCCTTTAATTAACATAGAGCGGGGTTATTGACACAGAATTTTGAACGCCCTCCCTATCAATACAACTAAATATTCTCGAATATTTACACAATAACCAAACTTAGGAGTGCCTTGTATGGCTTTAGTATCCTTACGACAACTTTTGGATTATGCTGCCGAACACAATTTTGCCATCCCGGCATTTAATGTCAGCAACATGGAGCAAATGCAAGCCATCATGCAGGCAGCTGATGATTGCGACAGCCCTGTCATTATGCAAGGTTCTGCTGGCGCACATCAATATGCCGGTGATTTATTTTTACGTCACCTGGTTACAGCCGCTGTTGTACAATATCCGCATATTCCGGTTGTCATGCATCGTGATCATGCACCTTCTCCTGGTATCTGTGCCCAAGCAATTCAGAATGGCTATAGTTCTGTCATGATGGATGGTTCATTGCTGGAAGACATGAAAACGCCATCCTCTTTTGAATATAACGTGAAAATTACTCGTAAAGTTGTTGAGATGGCTCGTGCTTGTGGCGTTTCTGTTGAAGGCGAAATTGGTTGTTTGGGATCACTGGAAAATAGCGAAAGTTCTCAGGCTGTCGGTCATAGTCGTTTGCTAACTGACCCTGATGAAGCCTTGGAATTTGTAAAATTAACCCAGGTTGATGCGCTGGCTGTTGCTATTGGAACAAGTCACGGCGCCTACAAATTCAGTAAACCTCCGACTGGCGAAGTTCTTGTCATCAGCCGTCTTAAAAAATTACAACAACGCTTGCCCAACATGCATTTTGTCATGCATGGCTCCAGTTCTGTCCCTCAGGAATGGCGGACTGTTATTAATGAATATGGAGGCAAAATTCCAGAAACTTATGGCGTTCCGGTTGAAGAAATTGTAGAAGGTATTAAATATGGCGTTCGCAAGGTAAATATTGATACCGATTTACGCATGGCTTCAGCTGGCGCGATTCGTCGTTTTATTGCTCAGCCAGAGAACAGCTCGGAACTAGATGCCAGAAAAATTTACAAAGCAGCCCGGGACGCCATGCAGACACTTTGTCAAAATCGTTATGAAGCGTTTGGCAGCGCCGGACATGCAAGTAAAATTAAAGCCATTTCCTTATCTGACATGAGAAAACAATACTGAAACCATGACGACAAATTCCGTTCTTAAAATTGCCCAGCAAGCTCAACAGGCAAGCCGCCATTTAGCCCCCACCTCTGGAGAACAGCGCAATAACGCATTGGCTAACATGGCAGAAGCGCTTTTATCGGAAAAACAGAAAATACTGGATACCAATGCTCAGGAAGTTGCCAACGCAATCAATAATAAACATCCGGCAGCTGCGGTAAAACGGCTGACTATTGATGACAAAGTATTTGAATACATACTCTCCCGCCTTAAAAAAGTGGCTCAACGTCCTGACCCGCTCAATCGTATACTTGATGGTCATACCAATCCAGAAGGACTTCAGGTGCAAAAAAAATCTGTACCTATCGGTGTTATCGGTATCATTTACGAATCCCGACCCAATGTCACCTCCGATGCTGCTGGCGTTTGTATAAAAAGTGGCAATGCAGTCATTTTACGCGGCGGATCAGAAGCCTTGCAAACCAATAAGCTATTGGCGGAAACTATGATTAAAGGCGCTGTTGATGCCGGACTGCCGCAGCATACAATTCAAATTATTCCAACACTGGGGCATCAAGCAGTCAATGAACTGCTGCAAATGGATGAGTACGTAGATGTACTTATACCACGTGGAGGCAAGGGCTTGATTAAACGTATTGCCGAAGGCACCCGAATTCCTGTCATCAAGCATTACGATGGTATTTGTCATCTTTATATTGCAGAAGATGCAATTCCGGAACAAGCCGTGCAACTGACTGTTAATTCGAAATGTCAAAGTGTGCAAGTCTGCAATGCCCTGGAAACGCTTTTGGTTGATGAACATTGTGCCGTTCAAATATTGCCATTAATCAACCAGGCATTAACGGAGAAAGGAATTGAATTACGAGGCTGTTCAGAGACAATGAAAATTCTGCCTGATATTACTCCAGCCAATGAAGAAGATTGGGTAACCGAATATCTGGCTCCGATATTATCGGTAAAAATTGTTTCCGGAATTGATCAGGCTATAGAACATATCAATTATTATGGATCAGGGCATACTGACAGTATTGTGACCCAAAGCCTGGCGCTGGCACAACAATTTGAACAACAGGTTGATTCCGCTTCTGTTTTGATTAATGCCTCCACCCGCTTGTCTGGCGGTGGTGACTATGGCCTGGGTTCGGTTGTTGGCATCAGCACTGACAAACTTCATGCCCGTGGCCCGGTCGGACCTGATGAACTTACCAGTTATAAATGGGTGGCTTATGGCAATGGTCATCTGAGAACATGATGCCAATCCCAGGTCTTCTGTTTCAGGGCAAGCTATTCGGATAAAGTAAATAATCTCCCTAACCGTTCGAGCCGATCCTGGTCAGGACGATCCTCATACACGCCGCTCCTGGGCCTATCTTTTTGCATGCCACGAACAAATAAATACCTGACACCACCAAAGTGTTGTTCATATTGGTAATCAGGAAGGCGGCTTTGCAGATAACGATGCAACACCACCGAGTACAGCCAATATTGCAGACCATAATTATGTTCCAGCATAGCTGCTGACATGGTTTCAGGTCGGTAGTCAGGCAGCCAGTTGGTTTTATAGTCCATTACATAAAACCGCCCCCCGAACTCACAAATCAAGTCGATAAACCCGGTTAAATAACCTGACAGTCTTTTTGCAGAAAGTGGCTGCACGACAGGTGAGTCCTGCAGCACCTCATTGATTTGTGCAACATTGATATCCCTGATTGATAAATAGAAAGGCATTTCCTTTAAGCAATTTTTATCCTCTATATTGCTTAGCATAAACGACAAATCCTGCATTGAAAGTGGTGTCAAAACGACTTCTTGCAACAAACGATCTATTACTTGTGGCTCCTGGCAATGCAGCCCGTATCGCAAACAAATCTGATCACGCTGTTGATCGATATTTTCTGCTTCTGCGAGTGCTTTGAATGACATAATTTCCAGCAATTCATGAATCACATTTCCTGTATGCGCACCTTTGGGCAATGCCAGTTCCAGTTCATTATCAGGCAGTTGTAGTTCCTGAGCCTTATCAACCGGCAATTCTGGTATCTCATGCATACTTAATGCAGTTAACGCTGTATAGCTACTCATTTGCCAGAATGTCACTAAAGAGCGCGTTCTTTTTCTGGCAGACAATTGTTGCTGATCTTTATTAGCGTGATAGCTTCCCGCAAGTTCACCGGGTACATCCAGCAGATGATATTCAATGGCTTCAGGCATTTGTTCAGCCAGTGACTGCAAAACAGCCTGCTGACTGGCAAAATCATTATTTAATAAAGCCTGTTGCCAATCCTGACTTTCATCAGCAAAAAGCAGATAAGACAAGGCAGACTGATTTGCCTGCTTTTCGGAACGAACATCCGCCCAGGCAATATAACAACGATATTTTGCCCGGGTGACTGCCACATAAAGCAAACGTATATCCTCAGCCAATTCTTCCTGCAATGCTTGCTGACGATTTCTTTCAAAATCATCTGAACCCAAATCGACAATCATTTTTCCCTGATTATGACATCTGACCAAATTTGTTTCAGTTGACATGCGAGTACTTCTCTGCCACAAACACGGACAAAATACAATGACATATTCCAGGCCCTTGGCCCGATGCATAGTGACGATTTTTACCGCGTCTTCATCACTTTCCAGGCGCAGTTGCTGATCTTCAGACTGTCGGTGATCATTGATTGCAGAAGCCAGCCAGTCCAGGCTTTTTAAGATCCCTAAATGCTCATCAATTGCTGCTTGTTGCACCAGCTCAACCAAATGATGAATATTGGTTAGCTGTCTTTCAGCCATTGGTGTTTTTGCAATCTGCTGGGCAATTGCCTCCTGTAGCAATAACTCATTCATCATGGTCATCAGGCCAGATTTTTGCCATATTGCAAAATAGGACTGGAACCGGTTCAACCAATCATTAAACAGGTTTTCATCATTTATTGTCTGGTGCAGCAGTTGACCATCCAGACCCAACCAGTCAATTGTTAATGCTTGTCGTAAATAGTCCTGATTTCCAGGATGGGCGATTGCCAACAGCAATACATACAAATGTTGCGCTTCGATAGTCTCAAATACAGATTCAATACTATTCAATACTGCCGGAACACCAGCAGCAAGCAGGCAGTGTTGGTAATCCCGCGCCTGTTGATTACTGCGAACCAGAATTGCAATATCTGCTGGTTTGATGGCAGAACTGACGCCATCAACGGTTAACTGATTTTCGCCATCCAGTAAATTGATGACCCCATTAACAGTGGCAATCTGAAATTCCATTTCTGCCGCCCCCTTTTTCCAATAACCTGTTTTTGCCTCACTTTCCGGCAACTGCCATAAAACCAAAGGCGCTAACTCTTGATTCTGTTGCTGTATAAAACCAACTTCTCTTGATAGTGCTGCTTCTACAGGTTTGTATGAAAGCTGGTCGAATAAAAATACATCATGCCTGCGTGAAAACAGAGTATTGACTGCTGCAACCAAAGAGGGATGAGATCGCCAGTTTTTTCCAAGCGTAAAATAGTGTTGTGCATGGTCTTGTGCGGCAAAATAAGAAAAAATATCTGCGCCACGAAATTTGTAAATAGCTTGCTTGGGATCACCAATCAAATATAAAAAATGTTCAGGATGACCAAACAAGGTTGAGAAAATCTGCCATTGTTGTTGATCAGTATCCTGAAATTCATCAATTAATGCTACTTTATAATGCTGCTGCAATTCTTGACAAAGCAACGGGCCTTTAGCATCCGACAAAGCCTCGGCAAGCCTTGAAATCAGTTGATCATAAGACATGACATTCATTTGATGTAAATGTCGATCAAGGTTTTCCTGAATATAGGCCAGTAGAAACCGGCGCAAGATCAGGCTGGCTTTTTGAATAGCCTGTACCAGATCATCAAACACGGAAGTATCAAATGCCTCAAGAAATTCCTGCTTGCGCTCCTCGCTGGTCTGGTTTTTATTTTTTCTGAATTTATTGCCATTCAACCCATTTTCCATGCCAGTCAGGGTAAACATTGCAATGTCATCAAGCGCTGGAAGATTAACCGCATCCCCATCCATCCAGCTTTCAAACTGTTGACTAACAGCTTCAAACCGGTTTGTAAAATCAGTTTTGAATTTACCTTCGGAAATTGCATCGTTTATTTTTGCAACCAGGCTTTTAAATTGTTGTCTGGCAGTATCAATCAGCTTTTCGATCTCAGCTAATTGGTTATCTATATTTTCTGGTTTTGGATACACTTGTTCATCAAGTGGAACTGGCCAGATACTACTTAATAACTTATCAGGAGAATCGAATACCGAAACCAGGATACTGGCTTCCCGAACCTGTCTAGAATAGACATTGATTCGCCAAAAATCATCCGCACAGTTTTGAATAATTGGATCAAGATTATTAATCAGTTCAGAATCAAACAGCTGACCGCTTTCCAGTGCATGTTCTTTTAAAACTCGCTGACAAAACCCGTGAATGGTAAATATACCTGCCTGGTCAATATCAACCAACGCACTGTGTAAGCGTTTTTTTATTTCCTGATGCTCTAATGACAAATGAGCAAGCCATGTAGATAAAGTGGCATCCTGAGTTTGCTGGTTACCTTCCAAGGCTCGCTTTGCATCAGTCAGGCGGCTACGGATTCTGTCCTTCAATTCTTCAGTAGCTGCCTTGGTGAATGTAACAACCAGTAATTTATCAATAGGAATATTCAACTCGACAACAAAGCGCAGTACCAGCATGGCAATAGTATAGGTTTTCCCGGTTCCCGCGCTTGCTTCGATCAAATTGATACCGTTTAGTAAAGATGTGGTAACCGGATCGAATTGCCTAATCGCCACTTGCCGCCTCCCAGCCAGGATGCAGTAGTGTTAGACAGATTTGTTCAAACTCTTTATTCAAGAACAGTTCCGGGTTTTCGATATTTTTATACAGTTTGTATAATGCCGGCTCATAACCCGAACTGATTGATTTTAACCAATGTTCCTGAGCAGCCTCTAACGGTGATTTTTTAGATTTTGACTTTGAAAGTTGCTGTATATATACCAAAGCCGGTTCAACAAAAAACAGATGCGGATTTGTTTGGCCTTGAATATAAAGACGTAATAATTGCGTCAGGATATCGATTGAAGATGATTCCGCCGGAAACATTAAATTTTTATCTGAACTCATTAGCCAGGTTGGTTGTTTCTGTAGCTGATTTAATAATAAGTGATGCAGCCATGCCTGCATAAAATCCTTGCCTTTCAGTTTTGCATAACGATAGAACAAACTGCCATTTTGATAAATGTGCCCCAATTTTCCCAGTAACCGGAAATCATTAACCGAAATATCTATGGCTATCTCTGGCATTGGCTCGCCCATTTGGGCATTTTGAATCTTACCAACAAACTTCTGAATTTTTTCTTGCTGACGGTGAAATTCAATAATACCGGGCGTACTGGATAACCATCGGCCTTGTGCCTGCAATTTTTTTACTTCGGGATATTTCCCTTCCAGATAATCAGTTATCCATTGCTGGTTGATTAAATAAGCATCCAGGCCATCAACAACAAATGGTTCTCTTTCATCTGTCAGTTTTTCTACACCTTGCCAGCGAATACCCAACTGCCTGCGAAAAAAATACTCCTGAGGGTGACGATAAAAAGCCAACAAATCATTAATATCGATGATTGTTTCGCGATCCTGTTGTATTGTTCCCTGCCACCAATGAAGGTCTTGATTATTCTGGTTCTGTTGTTGCAGAGTTTGCGCTGTCTGGCAATCTGACTCAACATAACTGAACAATGCTTGATGCTGGCCTGAAAAATATTTTGGACTAAAAGCTTGAAGCGGATGATGAATCACCTGGTTTACCAATTGATAGTCCTGCTCCAAAATTTCCAATAATTCACTGATAATGACTGAAGGAGGAACAGGTTCATTTTGGGTGATAGATTGACCAATATAGGCCATAATAAGTTGCTGCCTTGCCGACAATAAAATTTCAAGAAACTGATAGCGATCGTCTGAACGTCTGGAACGATCCCCTTTTCTAAAATTCCGGGCCAATAAATCAAAAGTAGGAGGTCTGTCAAT
>JALXCS010000092.1 GCA_026990815.1 Methylomonas sp.
CTGTTTGCTTAATCAATTCGGATAATTCTTTGTGCTTTTCAACAATGTCCGAGGTAATTTCCTGGTTTTGTTTAATTTGCGCATCCATTTGAGTAATTTGTTTCTGATTTTCCTGTAAACTGCTTTCCAATGAAGCTAATTGCTGTTCTTTTGAAACAATCGCTTTGTTTGCAGAAGATATTTCGTGATCAAGAAATTCATCTTCAGATTTGAATTCATCACGCATATTTTTAGCTAGTGCTCCTGCAACCAAGCCTGCACCAGCCCCGGCAACGGCCCCCCATTTTGCGCCATTTCCTCCATCAGCTATAGCCCCGATCGCAGCACCAACTGCTGCACCTCCCAAAGTTCCAATAACCAGATCATCTTTTGCCAGATCCACTAATGGCGACTCAGCATACGCAATCCCGGTTTGAAATAATACAAAAATGATGGTGATAATTTTTTTCATATTCATGTTTTTCTCCCTGACAAATAATTATTTTTTTAATAATTTAAAATTATGTTTATAACTATTTTCCAAAAAAATATCAAAAAAATCAGCAAAAACTTACACTCATCCTCATAATTGCTTCTCCCTCCAAGCATATTCTCCCGTTTTCATTATTCCTTAAGCTCAACCCTATATAATCAGTATCTGATTTCATCATTGTCCATTTACTATCTACATATCATCCTGATCAAGAATTAATGAATCCACTGCCACAAGGAATTCTGGTCGCATTTGTACTGTTCTCACTTCTGACATTCCCTTTAACCTCTAAAGCCCTCCAAAAAACTTCCAGCATCAGTAAATTGACTCCAAACCCTATGCGCTTTGTTGTCAAAGATGGAAAAATTATTGACACCAGAAAACAACAACCCGTCTTCTTTAAAGGGATAGGCTACTCACCTTTTCTTCCAGGTGAAACACCATTACAGGGCGCCAGCCCGGGGAATGATGAACGTTACCGAGAACATCTGACACTCATGCAAAATATTGGCATCAATTACCTGCATGTTTTCCCACTTAAAATGCCTTCAAATTTTTTCAGTCAACTTGACCGTACCCAGATTTTCTATAGCCAGGATATATGGATGTTCCCCTATGCTGAAGATTTTCTGGACAAAAAATATCTGGACTGGACATGGTCGATCATCAAGGATGTGATAGACCATACCTATCGGGTTGGCCGTCCTGACCGATTGATTTTTTTCTCGATTGGTGATGAACTTCAAGCTGAATCGGTTGCCCGTACTGATGCCAGACATCCTGACATCCGGCATTTCAAGGGCAAGCATATCCAGGTTACTGACCGTACCCCGACAGAAATCGCACTGGCCCGATTAATTGACCAGGCAATTGAATATGAATTAAAAACCTATGGCCGACGTCATCTGTACTGTCATACCAGCTGGACACACATCGGTCCACTGCAACGTGATGACCTGGAAGTGCCTGAAAACAGCGCATTACTTCCCGATCTAGGTGATCTGGTTTGTTTGAATATTTACACATACGCCCGTGGCGTAATTACTTCTCCACCCGGCAGCGTAACCCGCTCAAGCTATCAGGGCTATCTGGAAGAACTTGTCTCAATCACTGGCAAACCCATTTTTATTACTCAGGTTGGTTTATCCACCTCTCCTTCCCAGCCAAAACCAAAAACCTCACCGGGATTTGGCGGTCACAAGGAACAGCAAGTAATAAATACCTTCGAAGCAATCTGGAAGGATCTACAAACAGCAAAAGGTAAAGAAAAAATTGCCGGTATTGCTTTTTTTGAGTTTCATGATGAATGGTGGAAAAGCGGGGAAGACTCTGGCGACTCAACCCGGCATGAACGTGATGATCCGGAAGAATGGTTTGGAATCTACGAAATTGATAAAAATCACAAACTTAAACCTAAAGGAAAAATACCGAAAACTTTGAGAAAGTTATTTGATTCCCGATAAATTTATATTATCTTGAAAGAATCTAAAATTCTTTTGATTCAGAAAAGCCACTTGCCTCAGGTGATTCTTTTTCCAAACTGCGTTGATGAATTAATGTTCCTCCAACCAGAAAAGCCATCACCAAAAGATAGATAATTGCTGCAATCCGGCGTACTTTCTTTTCATTTTCGTCGGGAGTGGTCATAATTTTGGCATTGTTGTAAAAATCCGGATTATACCGTAGTTTTTTTAAACAACCATAGCTTGCTCGTTTTCGTCGAGTTGAATGTCGAATTTTAAAAAAGTATTTCGTCTATTGGTTAAAGTATTATCAATCAGAAAATCTAACACTTCCTGATCGCCGTGAGTTTCCTCACCTAATAATGCTTCATAATTATGAAGTTTCATTCTATTCTCTCTCCTGTCATTTTTAAAAGTATCTTAAAGGACAAATGTTAAAGAATGATGACACCGAGCGCACAGGATGTAAAAAATGGATCGCATTACATCTATTCAAACACAATACCGGATAACGCTTCGCTAATCTGGCTTACATATCAGGCTGCATACTACATTGCAATCTTTCAAGATCGATCAAGCTCTGTTCAATATCAACCGCCTCATTCATGCTCTGCTGAAGGAATTGCAAAATCTCTGGCTGTTTTTCAATTGCTAGATCAATGCGGGGATCAGTCCCTTTTTGATAGGCGCCAACATTGATTAAATCTCGGTTTTGCTGATACAGTGAATACAATTGCCTAAGATCATTGGCCAACTTGATATGCCGCTCACTGGCAATATCCGGCATCACCCGGCTAACCGAAGCTTCAATGTCTATTGCCGGGTAATGACCTGATTCCGCCAGGGTTCTGGATAACACAATATGGCCATCCAGAACTCCTCTTGCAGCGTCTGCAATAGGATCATTGGTATCATCGCCTTCTGCCAGAACGGTATAAAAAGCAGTAATGGAGCCACCACCGACATCGGCATTTCCTGCCCTTTCAACCAATGCCGGTAATTTGGCAAATACAGAAGGGGGATAGCCTTTGGTTGCCGGTGGCTCGTCAATTGCCAGGGCAATTTCCCGATGTGCCTGAGCAAAACGGGTTAATGAATCCATTAGTAACAAAACATCCAGCCCTTGACTACGGAAATATTCGGCTATACTGGTTGCCAACATCGCGCCATTGGCCCGCATTAATGGTGAATAATCAGCAGGAGTTGCCACAACCACCGCTTTTTTCAAACCATCCTCACCCAGGATTTTCTGTACAAATTCCTTAACCTCCCTGCCCCGCTCGCCAATTAATCCTACTACCACTACTTCTGCGGAGGTATATTTGGTCATCATCCCCAACAGCACACTTTTACCAACACCAGTTCCGGCAAATAATCCCATTCGTTGGCCACGACCAACACTCAAGATAGAATTAATGGCTCTAATGCCGACATCCAAAGGCTCCCGAATTGGATTCCGGTTTAGTGGATTCATGGGAATGCCTGTTAAGGAAACTTTTGCATCGGTTTTCAAAGGCCCTTTGTCATCCAGGGGTTTCCCGGAACCATCAATCACTCGCCCCAATAAACCAAAACCTACTTTGGCCAAGCTGTTTTTTCCCAATGGAATGACCCGACAGTCCGGCTCCAAGCCTTGAGGATCACCAATCGGCATCAAATATATTCGTTCGCCCGCAAATCCAACAACTTCAGCTTCGATATGGCTGCCGTTTTTGTTTTCTACCAGACAACGGGATCCGATGGCAGCGCGGCATCCCACCGCTTCCAATGTTAATCCAACCATTCTGGAAAGTGTTCCCTCAACAATCAACTCAGTTGGCTCGTGACTCTTTTCGGTATACGAATGCAGCTTATCCAGCCATAACTTGGAACGATTAGTTTCTGGAACTGTCCTGTCAATCATTGTTCTTGTTCCTGACTGCGCTGGTCACCCAGAACATTGGCAATAACCTGCGCCAATCTATTTTCGACTGAAGCATCAATCCTTGATGTCTCGGTTTCTATTTTGCAGCCACCTCGTGAAATAAGTGGCTCTTCGATAATCTCCCACGCCTGTGACATTTCATCCAGTGCCAAAGCGGAACGAACTAGACTGGCATCTTCGGGATGCAAATGCAGGATAATTTTTCGCGATGAAACTGGAAGTACCGAAATAGCCTCCCGAACTGCGGCTATTACCTGCCCAGGATCAATTTTTATTTCCCTGCGAATAATTTGCCGAGCAACACCCATTGCCAGTTTGACCAACTCATGCTCTACCTGCTCATCAAGTTCCTTGAATGGTTCTGCTAAAGCTGAAATGAACAATTTGAATTGCTCAGCCTGATCCTGTAAAAATTGCTGGTTTTCAGCATAACCTTTACTGGAACCTTCTGCAAATCCCTTTTCATAACCCGCTTCATAGCCTTTTTTTTCACCTTGCTCAAAAGCTTCCAGATAAGCCTGATCCTGCATAGCCTCAATTTCTTCAACCGTCAAAATTTTCGGTTTTTCAGCTTGCTTTTGTTCTGTTTCGGCTGGCTCTTCTATTTTTTCCTGATTCTGTTGCTGAGGTGATTTGGAAATAACATCAGGAACTTCCCATGCCTTCAATAATTCCAGTTCGGTTTTAGAAAACCCGTTCTTAAACGAGCTCATCACCACCGCCCGCCCCTAATGAAATTTCACCAGCATCGGCAAGTTTACGAGCAATACCCAAAATATCTTTTTGTGCCATTTCGACTTCGCTAAGCTTGGTTGGCGGAGCAGCCTCCAAATCATCACGGAGCATTTCTGCTGCCCTTTTAGACATATTACTGAAGATTTTTTCTTTTAATTCTTCCTCTACACCACGTAAGGCCAACAATAATTGATCGGTGGAAACTTCCCGTAGCAAGGTTTGAATACCACGGTCATCTACATCTTTAAGGTCTTCAAAAACAAACATTTTGTCCTGAATTTCCTGGCTCAAATCAGCATTGGCTTCAGAAATTTCCTCCATCACCACTTCACTAATTGCACCATCAAGATAGTTCAGAATATTGGCGACAGAATCTATCCCGCCCAACGAAGAAGACTTCATGCTTTCACTACCCGTTAATTGTTTTTCCATGATATCATCCAGTTCTCTCAATGCTGCCGGCTGTACACTCTCCAGGGTAGCAACTCTTAACAACAAATCGGAACGCATATTTTCTGGTAATAAGCCTAGAACCTCAGCCGCTTGATCGCTATCAAGCAAAATCAGAATTATGGCAATAATTTGTGGATGTTCCAGACGAATCAAATCGGCAATGGAACGAGCATCCATCCATTTAAGTTGCTCTATGCCCTTGCTGTTTTTGCCAAGTAAAATCCGATCGATCATGTTTCCGGCTTTGTCTGCACCCAATGCATCGGTCAGCATATTGCGAATATATTCATCAGAATCAAGGCCCAGTGCCGTCTGATTTTTTATTTGGGTAATGAATTCCTCCAGCACCTCATCCACCATATCCGAAGAGATATTCCCTAAGGTGGCCATAGTCGTTCCAATTAACTGGACTTCCTTGGGCCCCATGTTTTTCAGAACCGATGCAGCCCTATCCTGACCAACTGCCAGCAACAAAAGGGAAGCCTTTTCGCCCCGACTTAATCCTTCTTCCTGTTCTTCAGCCATTTTCCGCTACCCATGTTTTTATCACTGTTGCAACTAATTTGGGATCTTCATCAACCAGTTTCCTGACATATTCCAAGCGTTTCTCATAACTTTGAGGCGCTTCTAGTAGCAACAAATCCTCGGTTTCCATACTTTGAATATCGTCTTCCTCTCCATCTTCGGCTGGTATTGCAATGGGTACGCCATTTTTATCGTACTGCACAGAATCATCTGCAAGCGCTTTTGATTCTTCAGGATCTTTACCAATCAAGGTACGCATGGCTGGTCTGAGTACTGCAAAAATCAGCAACAGCACAACCACGACAGCTGCCAGTTGTTTCATCAAATCAATAAACCAACCTTGTTCCCACAATGGAATTTCCGGCAGTGCTTCCATAGTCTCAGGCGTCATGAATGTTACATTGCTGACTGTTACCTGATCGCCGCGACTTACATCATAGCCTATGGCCTGTTTCACCAGGTTGGAAAAACGATTTACATCCTCCTGAGAATACGGTCTGCTGATCACTTCTCCTTCTTCACCATATATTCGTTGATTATCGATAACAACTGCTACCGACAAGCGCCGCAATTGTCCAGTAGCCATGCGGGTATGAGTGATGGTTTTATCCAACTCAAAATTGCGAACTGCACTTTTGCTGGCTGATTGAGGAGTTTTGGCACTTGAGGAAGTTTCCTGTCCTACTGCTATTTCAGGTGCTACACCGGCTGGTGGTGGCTGATTACTTAATGCCCCGGGTACACCTTGAATTGCAGACAGAGAACTTTGTTGCTCCTGCACCTGCTCACTTCGCAGCGCCGGCAAATCAGGATTAAACATTTCCTGGGTTTTTTCAGTCACCGTAAAATCAACATCGGCAGATACCTGCACCCGCAAACCATCCATACCTACAACCGGTGACAGAATATTATTAATGCGACTCATCAAATGATCTTCAATTTGCTTCTTGTACTCAAATTGCTTGGAAGTCAGATACATATCATCAGACGAATCCTTGGTATTTAATAACCGGCCTTTTTGGTCAACTACGGTTACCTGTTCCGGTTCAAGCAATGGTACGCTGGATGCCACCAAATGAACGATGGATTCAATCTGGTTTTTTTCAAGGCTACGACCCTGATACAGCTTTACTATCACCGAAGCGCTGGGTTTTTTTCTTTTACGAATAAATACCGATTGCTTTGGCATGGCAAGTAGCACCCGGGCAGATTTAATATTTTGAATACTAGTGATGGTTCGTGCTATTTCCCCTTCCAACGCCCTTTGAAAACGAAGCGCTTCTGAACTTTTACTGGTACCAAAACCTGTTTCCTTATCCAGCAATTCATAACCAAGGCTATTGCTTCTCGGCAACCCCAACGCCGCCAACTTCATCTTTAATTCCCGGACATCATCTGTTGGTACCATAATCGCCCCGGAACCGGTTTCAACCTTGTAGTCAACGCCTTGTTTGTCGAGAATTTCCAGAATCTCGGCAGCATCTTTTTCTGCAACATCAGTCATTAACAAACTATAAGAAGGTGTTTGCGACCACAACACCACAGCCACACCAATCGCCACACTAAATGCCAACGCCAGCATCAAACCAATCTGGCGTGCCAAAGATAATTTAGCTATGCCTTGCAAGGCCGGATGGGCATTATCCTCTTCGGTAACTTCCTGTTCCGGTAGTTGGGTAACTTCCTGTTCCGGTAGTTGGGTATCCGCCTGGACCAGGGTGTTTATTTCTTGTTCACTCATTTAGGTGGATTATTTAGAA
>JALXCS010000093.1 GCA_026990815.1 Methylomonas sp.
AACTTTGTCATTATTGGGTTAATGATGAAAAACAGAAACCTGTTTGGTTTCTATATTAATACGTTTTTAACACAATGGTGAATATGATGGCGAGTGAAATTACAAGTACACAAGCTGCTTCGCCGGTAAAGATTCAACAACATTTTAATCCAGATCGGGTTGCAAATCAGCCCGATATGACTTCTGAAAAATCAGCACCGGAATCTTCGGATTCAGTGCTAACTAAAGAAGGTCTTAACCAGATTAAACAAGGAATTGCTGAAGACAAACAACTGGCTTTAACAGATTTGGCTGCCAAAGCTGAAGAAGCGAAAAATGAAGATCAATTAACCGATAAGATCGCACAATTGAATGACTACACTCAACGTATCAACAGGGAAATACAATTCAGTGTGGATGAAGGGACAGATCGAACAGTTGTTAAAGTAATTGACTCAAAAACTGATGAAGTGATCCGGCAGATTCCATCTGAAGAGGTTTTGAGAATTACCGAATCAATGGAGAATTTTTCCGGGATGTTGTTGCAAGAACAAGCATAATTGAATTAAGAGGCAGATAAATGGCTGGCATACAAGCGCCGGGGATTGGTTCCGGTTTAGATATTAACGGTATTGTTACCAAGTTAATGGAACTGGAACGTCAGCCAATAAAGCAACTGGAAAGAAAAGAATCAACCATTAATAATCAAATCAGCGCCTACGGACAACTAAAAAGTAAGGTTGCTGATTTTCAGACGGCAATGGAGAATTTAGGTTCTGCTGAAAAATTCAGAATATATGCAGCCAAGTCAACCGATGAAGATATATTGGGTATTTCTGCTTCGAGTTCTGCTGCAAAAGGTATTTTTTCGGTTGAAGTAAAACGCATTGCTGAAAATCACAAACTTGCTTCTGATGCTCAGACTGATGCGGATACTACCCGGTTCGGTTCTGCTTCACCGATGACAATACAGGTAGGTGACGATTCTTTTGATGTTGCTGTTGATGGCAAAACCTTGCAGGAAATCAGGGATGAAATTAATAAAGCCACGGATAATAAAGGTGTTACTGCTTCAATTTTACACGATGACCAGGGTTATCGACTATTGTTGACAGGAAATGAAACCGGCAGCAAAAACTTTCTTCAATTAAGCAACGCGCCATTTGCAATGAATACAATTAATGAAGATCGCGATGGTAACAGCACATTTGAAGCTGCTGATCTTGATGCAGTCATGCTGTTTGAAAATAATTTTACTGTAACAAGGTCTTCCAACTCAGTTGGCGATCTGATTGATGGCGTAACTCTGGACATAAAAAAACCGGGGTCTGTTGTTATTGATATTAATCGGGACGATGAGGCAATTAAGGAAAATGTGCAGGCGTTTGCCGATGCTTTCAACGCTTTGAAAGATGAGATAAAAAATCAGCGGCAAGGACAACTTGAAGCGGATAGTACGTTAAGCAGTATTGAATCCCGTATGTTAAGTGTTTTGAATTCAGGGAATTCAATTACTGATTCGAGTTTTAAATTTTTATCCGAAGTAGGGCTTGCTGTTGATAAGCAAGGACAAATGAAGTTGGATAGCAGTTTGTTTACCAAGCAAATGAATACGGATTTTTCATCAGTGGTTAACTTGTTTTCGGTAAAGGACGAAGGTTTTGCATCCCGATTGGAGTCAGTTGCAAAATCAATTCTGGAATCGGATGGTTTGATTGATGGACGGGAAGATGGTTTAAGAAAAAGGCTTGATCGTATTAGTGATCGAAAAATTCAAATGGAAGCAAGACTGGAAAGTACTGAAAGAAGGCTTAGAAAGCAATTTGCGGCAATGGATTCATTTGTTGCTCAAATGAATTCAACAGGTTCTTATTTAACCCAGCAGCTTTCTTTAATCGGCAATATCGGTAGAAAATAATTTTAAAGAGGTAAAAATGGTAGCTTTAAGTAGTGCAATCGAATCGTATAGTAAACATGCCGTAGCTTCTGAAGCAATAGAGGCTTCTCCACATCGTATAATTCAAATGTTAATGGATGGTTTTATGGAGAGGGTAGCTTATGCCAAAGGGCATATTGAAAGAGGTGATTTGCCTGAAAAAAGTAAATATATCAGTAAGGCAATAGGAATTGTCAATGGCTTGAGAAGCTGTCTAGACATGGAAAAAGGTAATGAGATTGCTCAGAACTTGAATGATCTTTATGACTACATGAACCGTCGTTTAATTGAAGCGAATTCAAGTAACGATGCTGCAATTCTCTCCGAGGTTCAGTCATTGATGGCTGAAGTCAAACAAGGCTGGGATGCGATTCCTGAAGAATATAAATATCATCAAAAACTGGGGTAGGCCAGTGAGTCAGGAAACCTTCGCTCAGATATTGGAGTTGACAGATCAAATGTTAAATAGTGCAAAGGAAGCACAGTGGGATGATTTATTTTCTCTGGAAAAACATCGTGATGGTTTAATCAAGAAATACTTTGTCGACACTCTGCTAAAAGATGAAATGTTAGCCGATTCTGTCCGTCAGGTGTTGAAAAAAGATCAGCAAATACAAAACGAGGTGCGTCAGGAACGAGACCGCCTGGCACAGGAATTAAAGAAAGTAACACAAGGAAAAAATGCAGTAAAAAGTTATGCTACTGTTGGATAGAAATCACTGAAGAATAAACTCATAAACCAGTTTACTGCCAAAGTAAGCAAGTAATAATGCGCCAAAGCCTAGCAATGTCCATCGAATCGCAGTTTGGCCACGCCACCCATAAAGAGACCGGCCAGCAAGTAATCCAGAAAAAATAATCCAGGCCAGGATTGAAAGAATGGTTTTATGTCCCAGATGTTGGGCAAACAGATCTTCAACAAAAAGAAAACCGCTTACTAACGACACGGTCAAAAAGGCCAGGCCCGTTGCAATCATTTGAAATAATAATGATTCCATGGTTTGCAATGGCGGCAGTGACAGGACAAACCATTTTGGCTGATGTTTCTTGAGTTGGTGATCTTGAAAAGCCAAAAGCAATGCTTGAAACGCTGCAATATTCAAAAGACTGAAAGCGATAATGGAGCTGAAAATGTGGATATGCATTTTCCAGTCTGATGATTGTAGATTATGCGAATTTTCCGGGAATAAAATACTGCCGCCCAGCATTATTGCTGCCAGAGGGAAAACAGCCAAGCCGAGTTTTTCAACTGGCTGGGAAATGGCTGCTGTCAATAATATCAATGCAACCAAAAGTGAAACAATGGAAGCCGTATAAAAGAAACTGAAGCTGACGGCTCCCAGTTCCAGAATATTATTCGCGTGATAACTAAAATGAAGAATGACAGCAAGCCAGGCACTGTAAAGAGAATAAGGTCTGCCTGACTTGTTTTTAATCTCTATAAAAATCAATAGACTGCTGATTAAGTAGGCAAAGCAAGCGAAACTACCAAGTAATAAGGGATTCATTGTTCTGTTTAGAATGATAATTGTTTTCGAAAACCCCTGTTCTATATTCTACGTGAGTGGTTTAAAAAATAATTTTTTGAGATTTTAAGGATACTAGGATTCGTTCATAGCTGTTTTTTTCTGTATCAAATTGCATATCCAAAGAATTTTCAGAGCAACCCGGACATAATACAATCAAACCGGCATGTTTGAGAATTTCAATATGTCCAGCTTGACTTTTATCCTGATTTTCAAGAATTGTTGCTGCGTGGCCTGTATCAAACAGTTTTCTTTCCAGTTGTAGGGCAGCCTCTTCAGAATTTTCACCTGTCAATCCGATTGCAACCGCTTTTTGGCAAAATCGTGCGCAGCGTTCTTCAGAGGTGACATGGGTGAAGCTGGATTCATCGCTGCTGCCAGAAATCATCCCTGCACCAACAGTAACATTAGTCAACCGATCAATAATTATAAATGATCCTGTGCCTTTGCTTGTTTGATAGGGATCAAAAACAACTGGAGCATTGACAGAGACAGTGCAAGAAGCAATTTCGTTAAGATGCAGTTCTGTTGCCGGAAACTGCTCAAGGGTATTAACGTCAATCCGGTGATCAATTTTTGAAATGGACCCAGGGACACTGCGGGTCGCCAGTTTAATTATATATTGGCGACCAGGAGTCATGGTTTGTTCAGCCATCCAGACGATGGTAGCCTGAAATGAATCGGCAACAGTTGGCCTGGTTTTAGTAATAATCAAATCTCCCCTGCTGACATCAATTTCATCTTCCAGGGTAAATGTGACGGCCATTGGCGGAAAAGCCTGTTCAAGATCACCATCATAAGTCACGATGGACTTTATCTTGCTGGTCTTGCCGGATGGTAATACTGTAATGGGGTCGCCTTTATGGAATACGCCTGAGGCGATGGTTCCACAGAAACCGCGAAAATCCAGATTTGGACGATTGACATATTGGACAGGCATCCGCGGATCGGTAAAATTTTTATCAGTATTAATTTCGATGGTATTTAAGGTTTCCATCATGGGTTTACCCGTAAACCAGAGCATATTGTCACTTTTATTGACAACATTATCGCCTTGTAAAGCTGACATCGGGATAAAATGGATATCGGTGAGATTTAGTTTTTCAGCAAATTCTAGATAATCTTTCTGAATTTTTTGGAAGGTTTCTTCGCTGAATTCAACCAGGTCCATTTTATTGATGGCGACAACGATATGCTTGATGCCTAATAATGAAGCGATAAAACTATGTCTGCGGGTTTGGGTTTGGACACCGTAGCGGGCGTCAATCAAAATGACAGCAAGATCACACGTTGAGGCCCCGGTTGCCATATTACGGGTGTATTGTTCGTGGCCTGGGGTGTCGGCAATAATAAATTTTCGCGTTGACGTCGAAAAATAGCGATAGGCAACATCAATAGTAATACCTTGCTCACGTTCAGCTTGTAAACCATCAACCAGCAATGCCAGATCAATTGTGCCTGCGCCGGTTGTTCCGGATTTGACGCTATCGGCTTGAACAGCAGCCAGTTGATCTTCGTAAATCATTTTGGAATCATGAAGCAAACGGCCAATTAGCGTGCTTTTGCCATCATCGACATTGCCGCAGGTTAAAAAGCGCAATAATTCCTTGCGTTCATGTTGGTCCAGATAGGCATTAATATCGGTACTGATTAATTCTGATTGGTGCGACATGTTTTGTGGAATAAATCTATTGTTGGTGTATGGGATATCTTGTTTCTTTCCAGATTAGGAGTCGTTCGGAAATAACTTGAACATCTCGCATCTCATCTTTAGGCCATCTTTGACCGATCGTCAATCGCAAAATCCTCAACGTAGCCCTGCTACGCCTGCGGTTTTTCTCAATCCGATCGGCCAAACCTGACCTAAATCTGAGCGCGATATTGTCCAACTTATTTCCGGACGACTCCTTAGAAATAACCTTCACGTTTTTTCTGTTCCATTGAGCCGGCCTGGTCATGGTCGATTAAACGGCCCTGGCGTTCAGAGGTTGTAGTCAATAACATTTCCTGAATGATTTCTGGTAATGTCTTAGCCGATGACTCAACCGCACCAGTTAAAGGGTAACAGCCCAGGGTACGAAATCGAACCGTTTTCATTTCGATTTTATCGTCTGCCTCAATTGGCATTCTGTCGTCATCAACCATAATTAACATGCCGTCTTTATTGATCACGGGACGTTCTTTGGCGAAATATAATGGCACAATAGGGATATTTTCCAGATGAATATATTGCCAGATATCCAGCTCAGTCCAGTTTGAAAGTGGAAAAACCCGGATGCTTTCGCCTTTGTCAATTTTACCGTTGTAGATATTCCATAATTCGGGACGTTGGTTTTTAGGGTCCCAGCGATGATTTTTATCTCGAAATGAATAAACGCGTTCTTTCGCCCGGGATTTTTCCTCATCACGCCGGGCACCACCGAAAGCTGCATCAAACTGGTGTTTATCCAGGGCCTGCTTAAGGGAATCGGTTTTCATCACATCCGTATGTTTTTTGCTGCCGTGTGTAAAGGGACCAATACCCTGGTTAACTCCTTCTTCATTAATATGGACGATGAGTTCAAGCCCTAGATCATTAATGAGTTTATCCCTGAACGAGATCATTTCCTTGAATTTCCAGGTGGTGTCCACATGCATCAAAGGGAAGGGTGGTTTGCCTGGGTAAAAAGCTTTCATTGCCAAATGCAACATTACTGCAGAATCCTTGCCGATTGAATACAGCATGACAGGACGATCAAATTCAGCAGCAACTTCTCGGATAATATGGATGCTTTCTGCTTCCAATTGTTTGAGATGGGTTAATTTATAATCAGTCATCAGAAAATATTGATTGGGTAAGAAAGGTTTTATTACAAGGGCTTTGAAGAAGACAGGACAATAAAAAATGGAATATTACGATTTTAAGTTGTCAAGACCTTACCCGAAACACGCCTTTTACATTTAATCCCTCATTATAAATTTATACCAATACTTAGGCAATTTTGATTTGCAAGTGATTAATTACGAAATAAAAATTACATCTTAACTCGTCTATTTTTAATAGACGCCACCAAGAAATGAGCATAAGATAGTTTACGGGTTTAATATGAAAAATATGTGACGCAATAAAATCTATAATAATTAGTATCTTAAAAAAACCTGCGGCCGATCTTAAGTTTCCACGTATTATTTAAGCTGGAAATCAAAAAGCAAACAACAGCAATACCTGCAAAATAACCGGCTGTATCATTAATAGATTTTTTGCTTTTAGTTTATTGCTGATCACATGACAGTCAATATCCAGGGCGGGAGGTATTAATGGATTTAAAAACCAGATTATCACATGCGTCGGTTGGTTCTTACACGTGTTTCGATTGTTATAAAAAAACGCAATGCCTGGCTAAACAATTGACTGCAGAAAATTTTTTCTCGCTTGATGGCTTTGTTTCCAATGACAGGCAATATCAGGATGGGCAGTATATTTTTCGCCAAGGCGAAAGTTGCGAGAAAGTTTTTATCGTCAAATCCGGTTCAATAAAAAGTTTCATCATTTCTGCTGATGGCAACGAACAGGTAATTGGCTTCAGATTTGCCGGTGAAGTACTCGGACTCGATGCATTGGATAAGAATAAGCATGTATCTTCTGTCGTTGCTCTTGAAAATTCAATAATCTGTGGATTCTCCCGAAAATATATTGAATTTCTTTGCCAAACTAGTCCTTCTTTTCAAAAAGAAATAATTGCCAGATTTTCTCGTGAAATTGTTCAGGATTATCAATTATTAATGCCATGATTATGCCTTTAGCTCCCGTATGATATAGTACGGAGACTATGAGAAACCGCATTAAAAAGCCCTATCAAAATATGGTCTTGATTGATTTCTACGAGCGCTTTCCAGATGAGCAGGCGTG
>JALXCS010000094.1 GCA_026990815.1 Methylomonas sp.
CTTCAAGGTGTTTAATCTCGTCGGCTGATAGCTGGTAATCATTCATGTCGTTATTATATTCGCTATCAATACAATACGTCATCTAGTTTATGTGCATTCTTGATCGCGAATAGTATATTATCCAGCACATGAAAATTGAAGAACTAGAAGAAAAAATCCAGTCGTTAGTCACAAAGCCGGATAGAGTTAACTTTATTTACGGCTTGTTACTGGCCTATGGACAGCCAAAAGCCTCAATTACCCGGTTGCAAAAGGGCGACTACAACCTTGAATAATTTAGGGTAATTTAGAGGACACAATACATAATTTTGTCATGCATTTCTATATGGCAAGACTAGCGAGAGTCATATTACCGGACCTCCCACATCATATAATCCAACGAGGAAACAGGCGGCAGGATATTTTCTTTAGCGCTGGAGATTATGAGTATTATCTTGAATTACTGAAGAAATGGTTGATTATGCATGGGATTATCCTTGGATTTGTGTTGATGCACATTTATCAGTAATGTGATAAGTTTGGATTAGTAAACATTGTTAAAATGTTAAGTCTTGCAGGTGATTGGAAAAGCTATTTATTGGATGCCCAACGTCAGTCTATTGAAGCTTTTGTAAATCATGAACGAACAGGGCGATCCTTAGGAAAGGATCGCTTTATTGTGATGGCAGAATCTAATCTCACCCGTGATTTAATAAAGAAAAGCCAGGATCAAAAGTACTTGATGATAATTAAGCATTTTACCCCTAAAACTGCTCAGATAAGATTGTGCTCGTCATCGGCGTCGCCTCTTAATTTGGTGAAGCTACCAAGTAAAAGAGAAGCAGGTGCATCCCTGCGCCTTCAAGCAGATTAGTCTTGATTCGGTCTGCCCTTCCTGGCACTTATTCCGACAAGACCGAGAAACCCTGAGCCAAACAACCAGATTGCAGCGGGTACGGGCACCGATGATACACTCGGGCCAACACTAAAAAATGGCCCTGGCGTACCACCAATGGGGTCCCAGAATTGAGTTTCAGCTAATGTTTCTCCTCCTTTTGTTCTTGCCACAGTCTCTGCCGCCCATACAACCGTAATGTCTTGCCCAACACTAAATGGATCCAGAGAAATCCTGAGTGAAACAGTATCCAAATCAAAAACGGCGCCAAAAGGCGCCCCAGCTAGATCTACCTCTTCCGTATAGATGCCGGTAAAAAGATCAGTATCACCAGATAATGAAAAACCTCCTGCTCGACCCTTTAGTGAAATCTCTTTAGAGTCTGCCGCTGCGGTTGTGAGATCAATGGTTCCTGTACCATCATCATGGACTAGAAATACAGAAAATCTAAAACTAGACTCCAGATCACCCGGCACCGTACTACCATAGTCCCGTAAAGATAAAAAGGTATTGCTAATCCTGGTCGTTAAGGCATCCTGATCAGTATTCTTGGTAAAAGTGGCCTGATAAAAAGAGTTTGTTATGATACCATCATCAACAAAACGGGCAATCGCTGAGTTCCCCCATTGCCCTTGAGCATCTGCGTAGCTGGTGCCCACCAACTTGGAAAAATTATCTAAAGCCTGATTGGTCACATGAGGAGCAGGATTAACATTGAACTCTCTTGTACCAGTGAAATCTGGCGTCGTTGAAGAATTAATTTTAGTGTATTCAATGGTACTGAAAATATTCCGAGGCAACGAAACCGCCTGCGCGACCTGGGTGGAAATCAACCCTGAGACAGCAAGCACTGCAACAAAAAGGTTACAGCGCAATCGCCGGTATTGACGCTGAATTTGTGTGGCGGCCGGTTGCCTGCGGTTCTGTCTGGGGTATGGGTTGGAGTGGTTAAGATAGCTTTGTTGTCGTTTCATAATATTTACCTCTAAACGTAATCCTAAGGTATTTCTCGGCTGCAATAGTAACAAGGCATCTGTGACAGATTGGGAACAGATGGGGGGAATTTACATGGTTACGTATGATAGTATTTGCTTGACAGGAGCGATCGAACCCGAACTCATGACCATGTATCAAGCACGATCATTCGCCAAGCTAAGTGTTCCGCATTGCAGTCGTGTATTTGAGAGAAAAAGGCTTTTTATACAAATGGATGCGATGCTGGAACACCCGGTTGCCTGGATATT
>JALXCS010000095.1 GCA_026990815.1 Methylomonas sp.
CAACTACAAACGCATAAGCAACAACACTGGCGCCGAGTTGTTCGACCAACCCGTAAGCCGTAATAGCAAAGCGTTTTCCTGTTTTACTCAAGTACTAGAGGCAGTTCATTGAAAGCGTAATTGTTTATTTTAAAGCAGCGCAGTTCCAGTACGCCTTTGGTGTTTAAAGAAATTATGAAATACAAGGCGTTAGGATAAGAAGTCATGTCTATATCCAATTGGGATGGTATTGCCGGGGCATTGGGATGAGAATGATAAATTGCAAAAAGATCTTCGTTACATTCCCTCAGTTTGGACAATATAGAAATTTGCTGTTTTGGATCAAGCAAAAATTGCCGTTCTGGATGTTCTGCAATATTGTCGACAGGATAGCAATGACTAGGAATTCCGTTTTTTCCTCCGATCAAACCACATATTTCTTTATCTGGAGATATCTGCGCCAGATGAAGTAGCTGGTTGCTAATTTTTCTGGGAATGGTGATTTCTTGTAAACTCATGGTTGCCATTGTCCTAAGGTTATTCTGGGTTGACCGGCCAGATCATGATGGCTGGCAATATTCGTATAATTGCATTTTTCGTAGATGGATTGTACTTGCTGTTTTTGATTATAACCATGTTCAATTAACAGGTAACCACCAGCACTGATAAAATTTTTTGCTGTTTTCACAATTTCAAAAATATCGTTAAGACCTTGTCTGTTGGCCATTAGCGCAATTGGTGGCTCAAATCTAAGGTCTCCTTGTTGTAAATGTGGGTCTTGAGGGGCAATATAGGGTGGGTTGCTTACCATTAGATGATGTTTTTCGTTACCAAATTGCCTAAGCCAGTGGCTGACCATAAATTCAATATTGGTGATGTTATGTTTTTTTGCGTTGGTTTTTGCAATATCAAGTGCCGGTATGCTTTTGTCAGTAGCAATGATTTTGGAAATTGGGCGTTCTGCTGCCAAAGTAATACCAATTGCACCACTACCGGTTCCCAGGTCTACAATTGATTTGGATTGGTTGTCAGGAATCAGCTCAAGGGCAAATTCAATTAATAATTCCGTTTCGGGGCGTGGAATTAATACATGCTGATTAACAATGAACTCTCTTGACCAGAATTCTTTAATGCCGACAAGATAGGCGATTGGCAATCCGGTTTTTCTTTTCTTTACCAACTTTTGAAATTCAAGAATTTGTTCCGTGTTCAATTTTTTTTCGGGCCATGCTCGTAGAAAAGCACGGTTTTTTTTTAAAACATGACAAAGCAGGATTTCTGAATCAAGTTGTGCTGTGTTGGAAAGAGCTTGTAAATTTGCATAAGCATTTTCCAGACTGGTTTGAATGCTATTCATTGCTCAGTTGGGTTAACAATTCCGCTTGATGCTCATGGATGAGTGGTTGAATAACATGTTCCAGACCACCCTGCATGATTTCTTCGAGTTTGTATAGAGTTAGATTAATTCGGTGATCTGTAATTCGGCCTTGTGGGTAATTATAGGTTCGGATGCGTTCCGATCGATCGCCGCTTCCGACTTGTAATTTCCGGTTGGCTGCCTGCTCAGCATTTTGTTTTTCTTGTTCTGCTGAAAGTAGGCGTGATTGTAGCAATGACATGGCCCGCGCCCGGTTTTTGTGTTGCGAGCGCTCATCCTGGCATTCAACAACAACTCCTGTGGGCAAGTGGGTTATCCTGATGGCGGAGTCGGTTTTATTGACATGCTGGCCGCCAGCGCCGGAAGCACGAAAAGTATCTATGCGTAAATCCGCTGGATTAATTTCAATTTCGTCAACGTTATCAATTTCTGGCATCACCGCTACGGTACAAGCTGAAGTGTGAACTCTGCCCTGGGATTCGGTCTCTGGAACACGTTGAACTCGATGAGCGCCTGATTCAAATTTTAATTGCGAGTACACATTTTGCCCGGTGACGCGCATGATAATTTCCTTGTAGCCGCCATGTTCGCCTCGATTTTCATTGATGATTTCAATGTTCCAGCCTTGTTTTTCGGCATATCGTTGATACATTTTGGCTAAATCACCAGAAAAAATAGCAGCTTCATCTCCTCCAGTTCCTGCACGAATTTCCAGAAAGATATTACTGTTGTCGTTCGGGTCTTTGGGTAGTAGC
>JALXCS010000096.1 GCA_026990815.1 Methylomonas sp.
ACAATTTAAGCAACAAATCCTCCCGAAAGGATTTCCTAAAACTCCAGTATGGGGTTACGGGTCGATAGATGCCCCGGATACTGCTGCCAAGGGAGGAAGCTTTTTTTACCCTGGTTTTACTATTGAAACCAGAACCAATCAGGCCATTACTGTCAAATGGGTTAATGACCTTGTAAAAAAGAAAGGAAAATTTTTACCTCATGTCTTGACAGATACTGTTGATCAAACTCTGCATTGGGCGAATCCCCCTGCAAAAAACTGTATGGACGGCACTAATCATACCGACTGCGCGGTAGCAAGTGACAAGTCCTATAAAGGCCCTATACCAATTGTTACTCATGTGCATGGCGCTGTCACCAACGCAGACAGTGATGGCTACCCTGAAGCATGGTGGTTACCTGATGCCAAAAACATACCTAAAGGATATGAAATGTCAGGTACATTGTTTGATGATGCTGCTGGTTTGCCTAATGGAGATGCCAACCCGGGCGACCTCGGTTACGCCATATTTGAGTATCCGAACAAGCAAAATGAAACGACTTTATGGTATCACGATCATGCTTTGGGTATTACCCGATTGAATGTTTACGCCGGACTAGCAGGATTTTGGTTAATAAGAGATGATAATGGCCAGGAAAAAAATCTCAATCTTCCGGGCCCTTCGCCACGTGTAGATGACGAACAAGGCAATAACCCCTTCGGCAAATATTACGAAATACCTTTGGTCATTCAAGATCGGTCTTTCAATAAGAATGGTTCTTTGTTTTATCCAAAGCATCGGGCATTTTTTGAACGTATTCCCAAGAAAAAACTCAAAATTAAATTCGCTCCTGAAACTGACATTGCCAAAAGATGGAACCCGGAAGCGTTTTTTAATGTGATGGTTGTTAATGGAGTTAGCTGGCCTTATTTGGATGTGGACAAGGCTCGTTACCGTTTCCGGATTTTGAATGGCAGTAATTCCCGGACATTAAATTTAGCCTTGTTTGTGGTAAATGTTGACGGTTCTCTTGGTGAAGAAATACCAATGTGGGTAATAGGCGGAGATCAGGGACTGTTATCGGATGTGGTAAAAGTGACAACAGGCAAGCAGGAGCTTTACGATGACGAAACAGGAACTATCCATACAATAAATTTAGATCCTGCCCAAGCATTATTGATGGCATCTGCCGAACGCATGGATGTCATTGTTGATTTCACCAAGCTTGCCACGGGAACCAAAGTACGGATGATTAATACTGCTCCTGATACTCCTTTCGGAGGGTTTCCAGATTTTAGCGCCAACCCACAAACAACCGGTCAGGTTATGCAATTTGTTGTTGGGCCAAACTACGGACCTGAATTTGCTCATCCCGGTAAATTATCATTGGCCGATCATGGGCAACTTGATTCATATAGAACTCGTTATGTGTCTCTAAATGAAGAAGAATCATCAGAAGTTTGCGTTCTCATCAAGCCCGATGGCTTGATATTGCAACTTGATAATGTCAATCCGGGCCCAAGCTTTAAAGAAGATTGCAAGGTTGCCGGTGGAGTACCGTTTGCCCCAAGGCAAGCCCTGCTCGGTGTTGTTGATCAGTCAGGGATGCCGATACCGCTGTTGTGGAGTGATCCTATAACGGAAAATCCATTTTTGGGAACAACTGAAGAATGGGTTATTTCTAATTTTACTGAAGATGCACATCCCATCCACTTACATTTGGTCAAATTCAAGGTAGTCGGTCGTGAATCTATAGATGGCGTTCCAACAGATATCAATGTACTGCCTTTTGAAAATGGCTTTAAAGACATAGTTATTGCCTATCCAGGTGAAGTAACTAGAATTCGAGCCCGCTTTAACAATGCTGGGCTTTATGTTTGGCACTGTCATATTCTGGAACATGAAGATAATGAAATGATGCGGCCATTCTGTGTTGGCAACCCTGGTGAAGATTGTCCTGCAGAACTATTCTAAATGGCTTCAGGACTGAAAGTTCCTTTTAAAGGGGCGCTTTCAGTCCGAGGCTGGAATTTGGCGACAGCTCACAACCAGACATAAACTGATTCCAATGTCAAATAATAGGAAAATTATGTTAGAAAAATTATTATTCATGTTGTTCTGCTGCGTTTTTATCAGCACTGTCCACGCTGAGGACAAAAGCAACATCAAAAATGATACTGATCGTATCAGCTATAGCCTAGGGTATCAGATAGGGCAAGATTTCAGGCGCCAGAAAGTCAAACCATCTTCAAACGCTCTCATGCAGGGAATTTTGGATGCAACACAGAAAAAGCAACCTACATTATCTCCTGTAGAAATGTATAGTTTGCTGGTAGGAATGAAAAAACAAATACAGGTTTCGGAAATCAAAGAAAAAAAACAAAAAGTTTATTTGTTTCGCAAACAAGGCCGGGAATTTTTGACAGAAAATGCCCGAAAAAAAGATGTCGTAACTTTACCCAGCGGACTGCAATACAGGGTTATCCGGCCAGGCAAGGGAAAAACACCCAAAATAACTGATATTGTTTCAACAAATTATCGTGGCACTACGATTGATGGTCGTGAATTTGATAGTTCCTATAGAGATGGAAAGCCCGCACAATTTAAACTTCAAAACCTTATTCCGGGCTGGTCTGAAGCACTACAAAAAATGCACGAAGGCGCTGTTTGGCAATTATTTATCCCATCCCACCTGGGATATCGAAGCCGGGGGCCTCTTGCAAATCAGGTCCTGATTTATGATGTGGAGTTAATTGCAGTTAATGAAGCCTCTGAGCAACCCAAAACGAATGAGGAATAGTTTATGAAAATGAAAATTTTTCCAACAATTTTGTTGGCGTATAGCACCTGTTATCCCTGTTTTGCAATACAGCAAGCAAGGGATCAAATTGAAAATATGAAGATAAATTATAGTACCGGATATCAAATAGGCAGTGATTTTGACCGTCAGGGCATTAAACTGTCGCCAAAACTTTTAATTCGGGGTATTTTAGACGCTGACAATAATTCCAGCTTATTAATGGAATTAAAAGAGATGCGCAAATCATTGGGAAAACTCCGGCAGCACGTTGTTATGATTGACCAGGAAAAATTTGCCGATATTGCTCTAAATAATAAAAATAAAGGCGCGCAATTTTTGCTGAAAAATAAGCAAAAAAATGGGGTTGTCGTGCTGCCAAGCGGTTTACAGTACCAGATTATTAAACGGGGAAAAGGCTTGCATCCACGCAAAAGAGATTACGTCACTGTCCGCTATAGAGGCACATTATTGAACAGGGCTGAAATAGACAACACACTCAATCAAGAATCCGGAGTTACGTTAAAGGTTGATCATGTAATCAAGGGTTGGTCGGAAGCTCTGATAAAAATGTTGGAAGGGGCAAACTGGCGTTTATTTATCTCGCCTCATCTTGGGTTTGGGGATCATGCTTTTGGCAAAAATATCCCACCAAATAGCACACTGATTTATGAGGTAGAATTGGTAAAGGTAAACTGATTTTACATTGTATTTTGAAATTCAAAATTCATGTCATTTGGACTCCTTTTTCAAAAAATTTATGCTTGAATACGATGAAAGCTTTTGCTGCTTGAGAAAGTAGCTGGACTTTTTATGATCGTTTCTAGGTTTGGCCTCCTGCGGCTTCCCCTGCGACGTCTTAATTTTTCAGCTAGTTTTTTATTTACGCCGGTTCTAGAGTCATTGCGCCAGCTTCGGTATTGATATTCACGAACCGCAATTCGCTTTTCCAGAATCGGTTTTCTGTTTAGCATTTTGATAACCCTTATGGCGCAGGAATCTGGGCTGATTCTTACCAAAGCATGCTGCTCAATGGTTTCCTTGTCAGGATCTTTAATAATTAGAATCTTGACTTCCTCGATATATCCTCCTTTATTGAACCATTTTCCTTTGAGTGCCGGTTCAATAAATTCAATGATATCTCGATAAAGTGTTTTATTTGGAAGATTTCGTAAAAAAACAATCATGGCTAAGTATGGTCAACCAGCAAAATCCTTAAAGTATAGTAAAAAAAAGAGCGAATGGAGTTTAGCGCCAGTATTTTGAGATTTTTTCCTCAAAGCAGTTGCAATGAATATGCGATAATAAAAAGATTTTTTACATTTCTCTTTTCTCAATTCAAAGTTCCCGGAGTAACAAATGCAAGCAAATATCGGATTGATCGGTCTGGCCGTTATGGGCCAAAATCTGGTTCTGAATATGAACGACCATGGATTCAAAGTGGTTGTTCACAATCGATCAAGCAACAAAATTGATGATTTTTTAAATGGTCCCGCCAAGGGTACCCAGGTGGTTGGCGCTTATTCGCTCGAGGAACTGGTCGATAAATTAGAATCACCCCGAAAAGTCATGCTGATGGTAAAGGCTGGTGAAGTTGTTGATCAGTACATTGAAAAATTAATTCCTTTGCTGGATGCTGGCGATATTATTATTGACGGCGGAAATTCACTGTTTACCGATACCAATAGAAGAACGGCCTATTTAGCTAAAAAAAATCTTCGTTTTATTGGAACTGGCGTTTCGGGTGGCGAAGAAGGCGCGCGGCATGGCCCATCCATCATGCCTGGCGGCAATAAAGAAGCCTGGCCTTATGTAAAACCTATTTTTCAAAGTATTGCCGCCCAAGTTGATGGTGAACCTTGCTGTCATTGGGTCGGTGAAAATGGTGCGGGTCATTACGTCAAAATGGTCCACAATGGTATTGAATATGGTGATATGCAGGTTATTTGCGAAGCCTACCAACTGATGACACAGGGCTTGGGATTAAAGGCTGATGAAATGCAGGAAATTTTTTCAGAGTGGAATAAGGGAGTACTAAGTTCTTACCTAATCGAAATTACTGCTAATATTTTGGGTTACAAGGACGAGGATGGCCAGCCACTAATCGATAAGATTCTCGACACCGCTGGCCAAAAAGGTACCGGCAAATGGACCGGCATGAATGCATTGGAATTAGGTATTCCTTTGACTTTGATTGCCGAATCAGTATTTGCCCGGTGCTTGTCTGCGCAAAAAGATGAGCGGGTTATCGCCGCAGAAATTTTGCCTAAACCCACTGGTAAATTCACTGGCAAAAAACAAGATGTCATTGATGCTATTCATGATGCTCTTTATGCTTCCAAAATTATTTCTTATGCCCAAGGTTTCAGCTTAATGCGTGAAGCGGCCAAAGAATACCAATGGAATCTGAATTATGGTGAAATTGCCTTGATGTGGCGAGGCGGCTGTATTATTCGAAGTCAGTTTTTAAATGATATCAAAAAGGCTTATGACAAACAGCCGAATTTGAAAAACCTGTTGCTGGATGAATTTTTTGTGAACGCCATCAGTCAAGCTGATGCAGGTTGGCGAAAAACTGTTATGCAAGGGATTGAGCTAGGCATTCCAACGCCTGCTTTTGGTTCTGCATTATCTTATTATGATGGTTACCGAACCGCGAGATTGCCCGCAAATTTGTTACAGGCGCAGCGTGATTATTTTGGCGCTCATACTTATGAACGAATTGACCGGCCTAGGGGTGAATTTTTTCATACTGACTGGACCGGGCATGGCGGTAAAACAGCATCCTCCACTTACAATGTTTAATCGGGCAAAATCATGAATCTTGAACCCTGCACGTATGTTATTTTCGGTGCGACCGGAAATCTTTCGCACGTTAAATTAATGCCAGCACTTTATCATCTGGAAGTTGAAAAGCGTTTACCGGAAGGGACAAAAATTCTTGCCGTAGGTCGTCGCAATTGGGACAAAGCGAGGTGGGTAGAAGAAGTACGAGGCATGATTCAGAATAAGGCACGCGGCGGACTCGATGAGGCTCTTTTTAAACGATTTGCGGAACGCCTGGAGTTTCATGAAGGTGATATTAGCCAGGCAGATTGTTTCACAACATTGGCTGACAGGATAAATGAATCGGATGAATTGCCAAAAAATGTTGCCTTTTATTTGGCGATTAGCCCGGATCATTTTGGTCATGTGATAGAAGATTTAAGTGGTGTAGATCTGTTATCTGAAGACGGCGGCTGGCGACGAATTGTTATTGAGAAGCCTTTTGGTTACGACTTAATCAGTGCGCAAGCACTACAGCAAAGACTAACCCGGCATTTGACCGAACAACAAATTTTTCGTATTGACCACTATCTTGGAAAGGGAACGGTTCAGAATGTACTGGTATTCCGTTTCGCCAATACTATGTTCGAGCCGCTTTGGAACAGAAACTATATTGACCATGTACAAATCACCCACTCTGAAGAATTAGGCATTGGCAGTCGTGCCCAGTATTATGATAAATCCGGCGCCATGCGAGATATGCTGCAAAGCCATTTGCTGCAATTATTAACGCTGGTCGGTATGGAACCACCTGCAGCAATGGATGCGGAATCACTTCGTGATGAAAAGGTTAAGGTATTGAAATCTATACGACCAATTTCTCATGAGGCGGTCAATGCCCAGGCATTCAGAGCGCAGTATGGGCCTGGCATAATAAACGGAAAAAAAGTGAACGGTTATTTGCAGGAAGAAAATGTGCCCCCGAATAGTACCACCGAAACCTATGCGGCCATGAAGCTATATATAGATAACTGGCGCTGGCGGGGTGTGCCATTTTATCTGCGTACCGGCAAAAGAATGGCAAAAACTCAGTCAATGATTTCAATCTGCTTTCGTCATACACCATTACAATTTTTCCGGGGAACTCAGGTTGATTGCACGAATCCAAATTGGTTATTACTCGGCATTCAACCAGAAGAATGTATTCGAATGGAAATATTGGTTAAGGAGCCAGGCCTGGAAATGCGAAAACGCACCACCAGCCTTGATGCCGGTTATCGCAAAGAGGATGAAGTATCTACTGATGCCTATGAAGATTTATTGCTGGATGTAATTGAAGGGGATCATTCACTGTTTTTACGTTTTGATGAAGTTGAATATGCCTGGCGTATCGTCGATCCGGTAATCCAAAAATGGGCAATTGAGCGTGATTATATAACCACTTATCCTGCCGGCTCTTGGGGACCTAAAGAAACCAAGCGCTTGTTTGAAAAAGACAGTCAATGGTGGCGCCATTCTTTGTTGCCAGAATGTGTTTAGGAGCGTACACGTAATACGTTGGACAGGGTAATATTTTCCAATTCAGAAATGAGTCTGAAATTCTCAAAAATGTTAAGCCTGAATTTTCTGCTCAAAAATCTGGTTAAAAAGTTTCAGTCTTTCTTGTTTTAGTTTTTCATAAGGTGTCATCATGTTTTTATAGGGATATTTCTTGTGCTGTTTTCCTTTATCATCAAGGGATTTCATTC
>JALXCS010000097.1 GCA_026990815.1 Methylomonas sp.
TTTTTCTCAGGTTGTGGTAACGAATTCAAGTGCGAATTCCCCACAAAGCATTCATGCTTTTCTCTGGGAAAATGGACAAATGACTGATTTGAATGACTTAATCCAAGCGAGCAGTAACTGGATACTCACTAAAGCTTTTGCGATTAATGATAATGGCAATATCGTGGGCACGGGGTTTAAGAATGGGATTGAACACGGTTTTGTTCTAAATGTATCAAACACAACCACTCCTCCTATTCCCGTAAATCAAATTCCGGTTGCTAAGGCCATAGCCGATGTTACTTCCGGTAATTCACCTCTTGCAGTTAATTTTGATGGTTCGGGTTCTTATGATTCTGACGGTTCAATTGTTGATTTCTCTTGGGATTTCGGGGATGGCAATAGTTCAAATTTGGCCAATCCAAGCCATACTTTTGCAACTGCAGGCGAATATGTTGCCACTTTGACAGTAACCGATGATAAAGGAGGAACGGATAGTGCTTCGGTAACAATTACTGTTACGGATTCCAATGTTGGCGGCTGTAACGTTAATTGTGTCTTAGTTGATAAAATCAGTCTTTCCTATAGAGCAAAGTCCAAAAAAATAATTGGGCGGGTATTTTTGGTTGATGAAAACAACCGTTCAACCATCAAAAAAGGGGCTATTGTCAATGTAACCTGGTTATTACCAGACGGAACCACAATTAATCAGCAACGCAAAATTAAAAGACAATCCTGGGCTGCTTATTTTAAACTGAAAAAAATCAAAGCTTCCGGTGTATATCAACTAACTGTTGATTCAGTCGTAGATGACAATCGTACTTTCGATCCTGATAATAGCAGCACGTTATTTCAGACAATAACTGTTGCCAAGTGATCGCAGTTGCAATAATGTGCTAATAATTCGTTATTAACCTGTGGCCCCATCGGGCAAATGACTGATGGGGCGATTTTTTTGATTTATTGCAAGTGTTGAATTATTTACACTGCATTTCATCAATTGTTAATGTTCTGATCGGGGAGTATTGGCAATCAATTCTTCTAGAATAGGATCAATATTTGCAGCAACCCCTTCGCCATATTCATTATCATATCCTACCTCTTGATTAAACGGACTCACGTTAATGGCTACACCTTCGCCGAAATTATTTTCTGAACCTACATGTTCTGTGTCAACTTCCGGGGCTATTGCTACACCTTCTCCATAGTCATTATCATATCCAACTATTGGTGTTGGTAGCTTATTAGCCTTTGTTTCATAAGGGTCTAGCAAGGGTTGATGCTCCCGAGGAGGGGCTGATATTTCGTTTTTAAAGTAACTATCCTTTACAGAAGAAATATACTGTTCACTATTAATGTGTATTTCTTCTCTATTTTTTTTAGGTTGTTTTAAAAATAATGTCTTTAAAGATATTTTTGTAAATTCGCTTATGTTACTTGCCGGGTGTTGCCTAGTGTTATTGTGTGACGTTGGCCTCATTGGTCGTTCGTTGACCAATGACTCAGAACTTAAATAGTCATACCCACCCCAAAGAGCAGTTAAAAATAGTAATAAATAAGAGTATTTCATAATTTAAGCCTTTCCAAACTTGTGTTACGAATTCAGTAAAAAGGCTACCTTGCCAATCAGTTTGGCGGCGGTAGCCTTTTTTGGAGCCTTAGAGTTTATTGTTGATAGGCGGTATATGTATAATCATTATATTTCCATCTACCATTGTTGCGACTGTACAACCTAACGTAGATTGTTGCTCCGTTGCTGGGTAGGTTAGTCACTGTTTTGCTGGTCGTATGACGTTTTTGATAACCTCGGTATAGGATATTGCGCCAACCTTTGCTCGTTCCAATCCTGAGATAATATGCCGATGAACCGGTATCTTGCCATTCAAAAGTTACCGCTGATGATGTGAGGGTTGAGCCATTAACAGGACTGGTAATTTCAGATTTATTTGCCGCACTCGGTTTTTTATAGGTTATTGCAGTTGAATCGCTATGCCGCCACACATTGTTGATTTTACTAGATATCCTTATAAATATTTTACTACCATCCGTCGGCAAATTGGTAATCATTTTATAAGTATTGAGTCCTTGCGAAGCGCTGTATAAATCTGTTCCACCAATACTCGTACCAATACTTAGATGATATTCTGTTGCAGCAGGAATATCTTTCCAGGAGAAACCTTGACCACGTAGATTTTTCAGTGTTGAGTTGTTTGCCGGGCTGATGATTTCAGAGCTTAGATTATTGAGATCAGTAAATGATGTGTAGGTGTAGTTATTACTGCCCACAAAATTTCTATGATATTTGGTAGACAAAGATACGCGGATCTCATGGCCGTCATTCGGCAGGTTTGTCAGTGTTTTTGATGTTGTAGTTCCTGGCAAGAGGTTGCTGTAAATGGTATTGCCCTGATAATCTGAAACCGAAAGCAAAAATTCCTTGGCGCCTACATCTTCCCATGAAAACGTTTCTGTGGTTGATGTCAGCGTTGAGCCATCGATCGGACTAATTATTTTTGATGTGGCCGGACCGTCTTGAATATTTCTTTTATAATGACTTACGCTGGTATACCAGCGTCCGTTGATTTTGCTGGATAGCTCGGCATAAAGATTACCCGAACCTGTCAGTAGATTAGTGATTGTTTTTGATGTGGTACTACCGGGAAATGTTGCTAAATAGAGAATTCCACTACCGCGTACTGAACCAGCTCTAAGTTTGGTGCCAATCCGTAAATTATATTCTGATGCTCCAACGTCCTGCCAATCAAAAGTAATAGTTGATGAGGATACAGTTGTGTTTTCGATGGGAGTTAATATTTTAGCTGCTGTTGCTGGAGAAGGAGTGTTCGGGTCTTTAATTTTGTTAAAGGTGAATGTTTGTAAGCGTTGGTAGTAATTATTATATTGGTTATATTTATAGGCACTGACTAAATAGACGGTAAGCGTGCCACCATCGAGTGGAATATTATCAACCGTTTGGGAAGTGTTGGTTATGTTACCTTTGAAAAATAATTTATTTCCAATTTGGCTGGTGTCATTTTGGTATACCGTTATTCCATAGAACAAAGCCCCGGTATCTTCCCACTCAAATGTTACTGAAGCTGTATCTATTGTTGAGTTCGGAGCGGGGTTGATGATTTTTGATCCAACTTCAGCTTTTGAAACTCCAGAAATCAAACTGAATAAAAACAAGAATGTAAAAAAATAAATCTTGGTGTGCATTTTTGATTACTCCTTTTTTAAAATTATGTTAAAGACAATGCATGTGCCCAGTTCTTTAAAAAAGCAAAAAGTGAGCCAAACAAGAAATGATTTGCATCAATCAAGAAAATGGCTCGGAAAGCCATAATATGCACGAAAAAAGTACATTTTTTGCGCCGTTTAAATCCGATTCATACAATTTTTGCGGTATTTTTCAGGGTAAAACCAACACTATTGATTTCTAAATTGGTTGGAATTATTTCAGGAGAAAATATTAAAGACGGTTACAATTAAGAGACTAACGCTTTAAGTCATTACATTTTTGTGTTTTATCGCTCTTTAAAGCTATTCTAAAAATGACTTTTACGTTGTTATTTTTGAAACAGGAGGAAATATAGCCAATTGCATTTGGCGTGGTTGTAATAAAGCGAAGCATCGCTTCTTGGGATTCAACGACATAGGGTGGACTAATGCCCTGAAAATATTTAATATTCCAGTAGTTTTCCAGTTCTTCAGGATATTGGTCTAAAAGTGTTTCTGAAAAGATTTTTCTCAAGGGATGATGAGAAGCTAAGTTTACTGGAATCCAGCGTTCTCCATGTTGATTAATTAATTGTCTACGCAGAAAAATATTTGTGATCTTTTTTTTGTTAAATTTCTTTTCAGCAGTTTCTTTTCCTGTGATAATTAAAAGCTCAGAGGCGATAGCGGTTGATGGAACAATCAAAGCAAAGGAGATTGATAAAATGAGCGTTCGCATCAACATGATTAAAAAAATGTAGAAACGGATGCAAAAAAACCACTTTGGGCAATGCTTGAATTATCACTCCCAAATCGATATTCAACTTTTAAAACCATTGGCGAGTAAGGTCGCCAGGCAAGACCGGCAATGCCAAGATGAATGGTACTGTTTTCCAGGATATTGTCTTTCAGATGGGTGCCTTCAAGGAATTCATATCGCCCAACCGCCGAGAAATGATGGCCAAGAGGTAAGACTGTTTGCAAGTAAAGCCCGGTTTCATTACCTCGTTGCTTGGGCGCACGGCGATGAATAAATTCTGCTTGTAATTCAACCCCTTTTTTTTTCCAGATTAAATCAATTCCAAACAGGTGATTTCTGGAAGACGAATAAAATTTGGCTTGATTTTTGAATGCAAGATAAGAAAACCCCAAATGCATATGATCAAGGATTTCGTAATTTACCCTTAATCCAAGAGCATTTTTGAAAGAGATGTCTTTTTTATGGGGATCGAGATGTTGGGAATTATCGGCATATATTGAGAATTCAAGATTTTGGTTATTAATAATAAATTGACTATTTAACATCAACCCATTGCTATGAGCTGGAAAAATAAAATCTTCGGTAATTAATGGTCGCGTGGTTGTCCAAACTAGGGGGGCGGCATGGATTGTATTCCAGATACCTACGGGAGTCAGAAATTTTCCAAGTCGCAGACTGAATGTTTCATTAATCAATATATCTGCATAGAGGCGTTCAACAAAGAATGTTTTTTGGGAAAATTCAGTACCTTCAGTGCTTACAGCATCTTCGAATTCAAGTTCAGAAAAAAGATGTAATTGCGAGCTGGGGTTCCAAGTAATGAATAGGCTTAGATCGTCAATTTTAGCGATATCACTTTGGCGTTCGAAATTTTCGTAACTAAAATGGGCATAGCCGCCAATAGTCAGGTTTGCTTCAGGGATTTTCAAGCCTCGCCCCCAGTGATAATTATAATTTATACTCTGTTCAGCCATCGCAAGTACTGAATAACAAAAAAGCAAAGTGCATTTTTGAAAAGAGGTCATTTTTGAGCCAAGTTAAGGGTAATTAAAAGTTTAAATGCTTTATACAAAGCAATGATTAAATGAAAAAAACGAGATCTATTCGACAAATATTACTCATTTCATACTTGGTTATTAGTATAGCTTCTGCACTAATGATTTCTATTATGATTTATACCCATCTACAGGCTATTTTAGTGACAGAAACTGAAACCAGACTTAAATCCCAAGCTTCAACCATTATGAAGCAAATTGATATGACCTTGTTTGAAAGAATGGAAAATATTTCAATTTGGAGTCGTGTCTCGGTCATGCAGGATATACGTGTGCAAGATATCGATAAACGAATTGCGAAGTTTTTAGATGATGTTACACAAGGTTATGATGGTGTATACCAACAAGTTTTTGTCGTAGACACTGATAAGCAAATGGTTGCAAATAGCGAGGTTACATTAACTGGAGCATCCCGGATACAAGTTCCGCCAGCCATTGATGCTATCTTGCTCGAAAAACAGATTTGGCTGCAGAAAGTAGACCTTGAGCACGATATCCTGTTTTTTTTCGCCCGAATCCCGGATCATTTTCGCAACCTGGACTTGGGTCTTCTTTATGCCGGGTTTAACTGGAAGGAAATATATAAATTACTAGAAATGCCTTTGCCATTTAGTAATCCTTCTGCTCCTACTTATGCGATATTGTTAGACGCACAAAATATGGTGATTGCAGCGTCAAGTAATGTCAGGAATATCAAGGGATGGCAGCATTTTTCGCTTAACCAAAATCTGAAGTTGGGTGAACAGCCAACAGGGGAGTTGATAACAAATTTAGACTTGTTTGGTGGCGAGGAAATGCTGATTGGCTATGCCCATTCCCAGGGCTATCGACGGTTTGGCCGGTTAGGGTGGGCCGTTCTAATTTTGCAACCCAGTGATGTGGCTTACGCATCTTCATCGCAACTATGGCAGGTACTAAGCTTGTTTTTGTTTTTTACATTTGCTTTAGCGTTAACGGCTGCATTTTGGATGTCATCAAAAATTGCTAAACCCATAATTAAACTGACTGACTTCACGAGAGATTTTATGGCGGGCAAACAGGTTTCTCCACCATTATTACATGCTAGTCAGGAGATCACTGAACTTAGCGTCCGGTTTGCTCAGATGATTAATAATTTGGAGAAATCACATCGGGATTTAGTTCGCGCTGCAAAATTGGCAGTTATTGGTGAGATGGCTGCCAGTATGGCGCATGAAGTCAGAACGCCTTTGGGAATTTTGCGCTCCTCAGTGCAAATTTTGCAGCGGGAAGTACAAATGAGTGATCTAGGTCGAGAAATGTCTGAATTTATTCTTAGTGAGACGCAACGTTTGAATGTATTGATTACTTCGCTTCTGGATTGTGCAAAGCCAAAGCCGCCAGAAATTTTAGAAAATGATATGCATCAGATTCTATTACATGTTAGTGATTTAGTCAGCAATAGTATTAATGAAAAAAAAATCCATTTAGAGAAAAAATTTAGTGCCAGCGAAACAAATATATTTTGTGATAGAGACCAAATGGTTCAGGTCTTTTTAAACTTGGTTATTAATGCAATCCAACATGTTCCAGTTGAAGGCCAAATTTCAATCGAAACTTCAAATCAGGATGGAAAAATCGTGGTGAAGATTTGTGACAATGGTTCGGGAATTTCAAAATCAGATCAGGAAAAAATATTTGATCCTTTTTTCACCCGTCGGGAAACAGGAGTTGGCTTGGGTTTAACCGTTGTTCAACAAATTATTTTGGCGCATCAGGGTCAAATTATTGTTGAAGATAACCCAAGTAGTGGCAGTTGTTTTGTCGTTGTATTTTCTAACAATAGGCCGCAGGTTTAATATGAATGGTAGCAAGATTTTGATTGTTGATGATGAAGAGAAAATGCGGCGTTTGCTTGAGATTCTCTTGATCAAGGGAGGGCATGAAGTTTTTCAAGCAGAGAATGGGGTTCAGGCATTATCGCTTTTGAAAAAACAAATGATCGATTTGATTATCACTGATCTAAAAATGCCCCAACTTGATGGACTTGGTTTAATTAGACAGCTTTATGAACAAAACAGCGATATCCCAATCATTGTTATCACCGCCTATGGAACGGTAGAAACTGCGGTGGAAGCGATGAAATACGGTGCTTGTGATTATATTGTTAGACCTTTTGAGCTGGAAACGATAGAGGCTGCAGTCGAAAGAACCTTAAGGATGAGGCGGGTTCAGCAAGAAAATCAATTTTTACGGCAGGAAGTTGAAAAAGGGTGGGGGAAATTTGTTGGGAAAAGTGAAGCGATTCAGCAAGTT
>JALXCS010000098.1 GCA_026990815.1 Methylomonas sp.
CCCCCCAATAAACAAAAACTCTCCTCTTGGCAACTTATACATTCCGCCTAGGAAATAAACCGGGTCTCCATCCACAGCATCACTGTTATCCAGCCAGGGGAACGGTTTTTTTGGACTTCTTTCAATTCAGGCTTTAGACTCGGTGATACATAAGCACTTTTATCCACGTACCGAAATGAAATAATGACCAGGCAAGACACCGATAATTACCAGTATCTTTTTCTGAATGATATTCCTCTTATGGACGTTCGTGCTCCCATAGAGTTTGTTAATGGAGCTTTCCCGAATAGCCTGAATATTCCTTTGCTAGATGACAAGCAGCGACAAACAGTAGGCACTCAATATAAACAACACGGCCAAGATGTCGCCATCGCATTAGGATTGGAACTTGCGACCCCTGAAATTCGTAAGCAAAGGTTGCAACAATGGAAAGAATTCATCAACAATTACCCGGAAGGCTATTTATATTGCTTTCGGGGAGGACTTCGTTCCCGTACAACGCAAAAATGGCTAAAGCAACAAGGCATTGAATATCCGTTAATACATGGTGGTTACAAAGCCATGCGCAGTTACTTGTTACAGCAACTTGAAATCAGCATCCAACAGATTCCTTTTTTTATCCTGTGCGGGTTAACCGGCTCTGGAAAAACCATTGTACTAAGAAAAACTTCCCATTACATTGACCTTGAAGATCTGGCTCACCACCGTGGATCTGCATTTGGCCGAAATGTGCTGGATTCTCAGCCCACACAAATCAATTGGGAAAATCAATTATCCATTTTTTGCCTAAAACATCGGTTTTATAATCCTGGATCCAGCATATTACTTGAAGATGAAGGAAGATTATTGGGACGCATTGTTTTGCCAAAATCGCTTTATACAAAAATGGAGTATTCACCAAGAATTTTTTTGGAAAGAGATCTGGAAGATCGTGTGCATATTATTCGAAAAGACTATATAACTGACAATTGGCCACTATATCAACAGCAATACCTCGATCAGGCCGAAAACAAATTCAATTCCTATGTGCTTAATAATCTTTTCAGAATAAAAAACCGTCTGGGAGGCCTTCTTCATCAGCTAATCAAATCCTCTTTTGAAGAAGCGCTACAACATCTGTTTGAAACTGGAGAAAGTCATTTGTTTGACGATGGTATAAGATTGTTATTAGAAAACTATTATGATCCAATGTACCATTATCAGTTGCAAAAAAAAGCCGTTAAAATCAGTTTTAAAGGCCCAGAACCCGAAATCTTGTCCTGGGTAGATTCACATTCCAGCTTGATCCCATCATGACTTCATCTCCTGTATTCAAAGACCTGGTGCTAATCGGTGGCGGACACAGCCATGCGCTGGTTTTACGACAATGGGCAATGGACCCAATGCCAGGTGTACGTATTACTTTAATTAGTCCTCAGGTATTGACACCTTATTCCGGAATGCTACCTGGCTTGATTGCTGGTCACTATCGTTTTGAACAAACTCATATTGACCTGGTTAAATTGTCGCTCTGGGCCAATATACGGTTTCTTCAGGAGAAAGTGACAGGAATTGATCCTGAAGCCAAAATTTTAAAACTGGAAAATTATCCTGACATCGAATTTGATGTAGTTTCCATCGATATTGGTTCAACCCCTGACCTACGAATTGAAGGGGCCGCTGAATTCACCACGCCGGTAAAACCAATCAGTGAATTTTATTGCCGTTGGCAATTGATTCAGGAGCAGGCCCATCAACAGCAAATTAAATCGTTAGCGGTTATAGGTGGCGGGGCAGGTAGTATCGAAGTCATTCTGGCCATGGCCTATAAACTAAAATCATCTGATTTATCACTTAACTATCATCTGGTGACTGCTGCCGACAAAATCTTGCCTAACTATAACCGTATTGTTCGTCATAGAGTCATTAAACAATTGCAGCGATATCAAATTATCGTCCATACATCATCACGTGTGGAAAAAGTCAGCCAAGGCAGTATTCACTGCCAAAAACTGCAGTTGATCAATGCTGATGAAATTATTTGGTGTACTCAGGCATCCGGATCATCCTGGCTGAAACAAAGTCCACTGGAATGTACTGATACCGGTTTTATCAAGGTCAGACAAACCTTACAGGCCTTGCATCATGAACATATTTTTGCAGCCGGCGATATTGCTGAAATGCTGGAGAATCCTAAGCCTAAGGCTGGAGTATATGCTGTCAGGCAAGCTCCAATTTTATTTCATAACCTGAAAGCAATATTACTTGACCAACCGCTACGTGGCTACAAACCACAAGACGATTTTTTAAGCTTATTGGCTCTTGGTAAAAAAACTGCCGCCGGTTCAAAATACTTTTTAGGATTTTATGGAGATTGGGTCTGGCATTGGAAAGATAGCATTGATCGTAAATTTATGGCCCAATTCCAACAATTGCCTGAACTATCAATGCTAAAACAAACAGCAGTCAACCCTAAACTAATTGCAGAAGATGAAAAAACCGAGCAACATGAGCCAGCCAAACGCTGTGCTGGTTGCGGCGGAAAAATTGGCGCCAGCTTATTGCAGCAAGTACTTGACGAAGTGCTCGGAAATAATGCCTATAGCCCTAAGGATGCCGTGCAAATCAACCAGAAAAATGAAATTATTTTTCAAAGTGTTGACGCCATAAAATCACCTTTTCTTGATGCATGGCTGTTCGGTCGAATTACAGTAAACCATGCGCTGAGTGATCTTTATGCAATGAATCTAGCACCAGGTTCTGTGCAGCTGTTAATCACTTTGCCTTATGCCGGTCAAACTATTCAAAAACGGCAAGTAAAATTGCTCATACAAGGTGTTGCGTCACAATTGGAAAAATTACAATGCCGTCTGCTTGGCGGCCATACTTCAGAAGCCGGAGAGCTTTCTATCGGAATTGTTGCCAATGGCACTGCTAGTGAGCAAACTTTCCATAAACACGGTTTAAAACCAGGGGACAGACTGGTATTGTCCAAACCGTTAGGTACTGGCGTGATCCTTGCTGCGGCTATGCAAAACCAATGTGAAGGTAAAACTTATAATGCCGCGCTTGAATCCATGCTGAAAGCAAATAATCAAGCCGCCCGATTGCTGAGCAAACTCAATGTAAAATCGTGTACCGATGTTACTGGTTTTGGTTTGGCTGGCCATCTGCAAGAACTCTGTATGGCGTCTTGTTGCGCTGCCAAAGTCCAATTAAATAATATTCCGCTATTATCTGGCGCTGAAATGTTGGCAGATCAAAATATAAAAAGCAGCCTTTACTCCCAAAACCGAACAATGATTGCAGATCTAAAACTCGACAAAAACATTAATAGCAAGGCAAAATTTGATCTACTGTTTGATCCACAAACGTCTGGAGGATTACTCGCTGGCATACCAGCCGAAACTTATAAAAAACTCGATAATAATTTTCATCAAAGTTTTTATACTATTGGCGAAGTCTGTCAGCCCGACGAATTACATGCTTGGATAGAAATAATTTAACTTTACTATAAATACTGTTAAAACAGTCATCATAATATCGCTGTTAGGCTCTCAGGAAATTTATGAAAAATATTCTAAATATCACAAACGGAGATTGCGCCGTTGAGATAATGAAAAAGGCAGGAATTTCTGGTGTTTTTTTGCCGTGGAGGGATATACTTCATGATGGGCCTGTTCCAAAAGAACTTGCTCTTGAAGATTTGTCAAAAATTCGTTCAAAGTTCATTATAAGTAAAGGTTGGGGATTACCCGAAGATATTGAGCAAGATTTCATTGATAGAGACAATGCTCTAAAGTCATTTGGTAAATATGAAAAAGTCATTTTGTGGTTTGAGCATGATCTTTATGACCAACTTCAAATATTGCAAATATTAGATTGGTTTCATTTAAAAGGTGAAAAAAAAGTCAACCTATCAATTATCTGCACAGATAAATATTTAGGATATCTTTCGCCGGATGAAATAAAGGCGTTGTTGCAATACCAAGAACCAGTTACGGAAAAACACCTGTTGCTCTCAAGTAAGGCTTGGGCGGCGTTTAGAGAAAAATCACCAGAACCTTGGTTCCAGCTATTAATTGATGATACTTCCGCATTACCATTCTTGGAAGGTGCCATTATTCGGATGCTAGAAGAATATCCGAATTGTTCAAATGGTTTGTCTCGAACCGCTCAGCAAACCTTGAAAATAATATCAGAAGGTGAAAACCGTCCACAAAAAGTATTTAGTCGTTATCAAGAATCTGAAGATAGAAAATTTTTAGGAGACTCCAGTTTCTGGGTTATTCTTAAAGAGCTTTTGGAGTCAAAGCCGCCTTTATTGAGCCTTTCCGAGGGCGAAAAATTGACGTTACCAATCAATCCAAATCAAGAATTGACTATCACTCCAACAGGTAGAGAGGTGTTGGCTGGCAAAAGAAGTTGGCTCGAAATTACGAAGCTAGAACGTTGGCTTGGGGGTGTTCATTTAACCCCTGATAATATTTGGTATTGGGATTCAAATTCCAACTTACTTATCAAAAAAACCTAACCTCAATATGACCCACTATCATTAAGTTAAGCCAATCACTTCTGTAGGAGCGTACTTTTTTCAAACCGAATAATACAATCAGCCCTGAACCAAATAACCACAAGCCAGCAGGAACAGGGACAACATTAATTTCACCACGTAATTCTCCGAATGGAAATCCATCGGGAAATTGGGGGGGATGTACTGTGTTGGTAAAAATATCTTTGTTTGAATGAACTAGAATAAATGATTCTTCCAACAAACGATCAACAATTACATCATTACCTGGATGTATTCCCAACCAAAAAAAGCGCCCTGATCTTCTTCCAAAATAGAAACGGCGTCTCGAAAAAAAGTAAAGCCATTGCCGCTAAATGTGAATGCGCTTGAATCTGTTGCAAATGATAAATCAATGACATTGAAACCAAAAGTACCAGGCCCATTATTTGGCAAGTGAATGTGGAACGGAGTATTGTTAGGCCCAAAACCACGCAAATCACTTTCTCTCATACCATTGACAGTTAAGGTAATATTCCTCAACAACATTTCCTCAGTATCAAGCATAGCCTGAAATACTCCGCCGGCATCAGACGGAACACGCCCTAGATTAGTGAAAACATCCGGATTTGAACCATTTTGATTGGAAGCTCTTAGCTCAGCGATTAACTGAATTTGAGACGCATTACTGATACCCGTAAAAAATAACAAATAAACTAACAATATCTTTTTCATTACATTTATCTCCTCAATTGTGTTTTATTATTTTTCTCACCAGAACAACAATATACCTTGTATGATTAAAGTGACTGTGAGAAAACGTTTTTATTAGAATAGGAATTCTAGTAAAAAATGATGTGGTAGACCGATAGACCTCGGGTTCTCAAGAAACCATGTGAAAGCCATGGTCGCCACATCACCCCCCATTAACTCGAACAGTTGCCAGAAACTTAAGATTCCGTATCTACAAGGCAGAGAAACAAGGGAATTTAATTATGACGAAGATAGCCTATCAATTCAACATTGGCATTGATGTTTCCAAACAAAAATTGGATGTTTCATATAATGATAAAGAAATAGCGGTGTTTGATAATAGCACTAAAGGGTTCAAACAGCTTGTCAAATCGATTAAAAACAAGAAAAGTACGCGTATTGTTATAGAAGCGACGGGCGGTTACGAAAGACCATTAGCTCACTTTCTGCAAGATCAAAATATATCGATGAGTATCGTCAATGCTAAACGTGTCAGAGATTTTGCCAAGGTATTAGGTCGGTTAGCAAAAACAGATGAAATTGATTCACAGGTGATCCGTCTGTTTACTCAGACCATTAACCCTCATGTCATGGAACCAAGAAGTGAATCACAGCAATCACTTGATTCATTAGTCCATCGTAGAGATCAATTGGTTAAGCAGCGTGCTATGGAAAAACAACACCTTGAAACAGTCGTTGATAAGGATGCTAAACGCTTTCACGTTCAACAATGAGTAGTCTTACTATAACAACACGCCCAGTTTTTCTGAACTAAAAAAGCTGAAGGGGAATCAGTCTCATTTCAATTTCTTTGCCGCAAGCTCTCCAAGTAGCGCTTTAGCTCCCTGCTACAACTGTAAAAAGGCTCTTTATTCTGATAATTTTTAGTCATCCCAGTGGTACCTTCGATGACTGTCAATATAAACATCGCACTATCGTCCGTATTGACCGTGGGACTAACATTTCCACATTCTTGGCCTTTTTTTAGCGCTTTTGACAAAGCGGCATGCCAAAGCTGGTAAAATTCTTCAATTCTTTTTCTGAAGCCTTCGTCCAGGGGCGACATTTCTTGGGCGAGATTGTTTAACGGGCAACCAAGTGAAAAGAACTCATCGCTAAAAGTATTTCCAACATTTTTCACCAGAGTATAAATTCCCTCCAAGGGATCATCAAACTGATCAAGAGGTTCGATCCAAAGTTCAGATACTTTTGTTTCAATTAATTCTTCTAAAACAGCGTAACCCAAAGCTTGTTTACTCGAAAAGTGATGATAGAGCGCCCCCTTTTTCAAATCAGTATTTTTTAAAACTTGATCGATACGCATCCCTTGGTATCCATGGAGATGCATTTCCATAAAAGCTGCCTTTAGAATTTTCATCCGGGTGTTTTCGGAATTACGTTGTTTATTCATGAAATCCTCAAATAAGACAATTAAATATTATAGACAAACTAGTTGGTCTGTGTTATTGTTTTTACATACAGACTAGTTGGTTTGTTATTTAGTTCATCTTTTAGGAGTTCAAAATGATTGATTTGTATACCGCCAGTACATTTAACGGACAACGTGTTTCCATTATGCTTGAGGAAACTGGCCTGGATTATTCAGTCCACTACATTAATTTGGTAAAAGGGGAGCAACAATATCCTGATTTTTTACGCCTTAATCCAAGCGGAAGAATTCCAGTCATTGTAGATCATGACAAAAGCAACAAACCTTTTGTCCTGACACAATCTGTAGCAATTTTGCAATATCTTGCTGAAAAAACCGGGAAATTGCTACCCGACTCGCTATTAGCAAGAGCTCGTGTCTATGAGTGGATGAATTTTCACGCAGTTGATATTGGTTCTGTATTGTTTTCAGCATTTTATTTGGACAAGCGAGTCACTCCTCCTCAACCAGAAGCGGCAAAAATACTCAGAAAACGCATCCATGAAATGTATCAGTATTTTGATCAACAATTAGCCCGCCAGGATTTCCTTGCCGGATCAAATTACAGCATTGCTGATGTTACCGTTCTGCCAGCCATAATAGGTAA
>JALXCS010000099.1 GCA_026990815.1 Methylomonas sp.
GATATTGGCCTGAACAAATTTTTGATAGATTGCTATACGCGTGTATTCATGCAGACCCCGTTACTTTACGGGAGCTAAAGGCGTAATCAAGACTTAACTACATTCAACAGATTATTGTCATGTCCAGAGGACAATTACAAAAAATGAATTCGAGATGTGGCTAGCTTAAGTTTTTCAATGCTACAGCATCAATAATTTCAATCATTCCACGCCTAAGCAGTATCCATCCTTTTGCCTCGAAAACCTTTAAATGGCGTGACACCACTTCACGCGCAGTACCCAATTCCGAAGCCAGTTCCTGATGAGTTTTATTTATTTGTTTTAAATTGTAGGCCAACAGCAATTTGCTTAACCTTAAATCTATTGGGGCAAAAACAACCTGCTCTATTCTGTTAATAATATTGGACAGCCTGGAGGCAAAATTATTGAATACAAACTGCTGAAAGAAAATTGATTCGACCAGACATTGATGAAAAATTTTTCCAGGAATAACAAATGCCGTTGATTCCTGCTCGGTAACAGCTTCAGCAGGATAAGATTCACCGCTTAACAAACAAGATGTTGTCAACACACATGAATCACCCGGCAACACATGATAAAGCAATACTTCCCGACCGTTCTCAGCAATTAACTGAGCTTTGATATTGCCTTCCAGCATCAATAAATAATTTTCACAGGATCCGCCTGGATAAAAAACCTGTTGTCCGGCAGGAATTACAACTTTTTTTGCTGCTTCAATTAATTGGTTAACACAAGGATCTTTGCATTGAAAAAATAGTGGGAAATATTTTTCCCAGAGCTGCTCGTTGTCTGCCATTTTTTTCACATATTATTTTCGTTTGCTGATAATGATAAGAATAATCAATAATAACTACCACTATAACGAAAATAATCGGCGGAGCAAGTTTTCAATAATATTGCTTGGAACTTGTTCAAGATCTTTACGACCAGCTATACGACCAGCTATCAATTGTGGGTGTATGAGCGGAGTTTATGAGTAAATGAGGAGCTGGCGTACTTGTTCAACCGCGAATATCTGTAGCACAATTGGCCTTGAACAGGTTCTTACAAAGTCTTAGCAATATCTACATCCGTTTTTTCCAAAATAGCACGACGCAATTTTTCCGCTTCGGCAGCACGCTGAATTAAATCGGGTTTTGGAACATGCTTACCTTTAAATCTTTTGATGCCACCAGTTTTCTTTTCGTTCACAACATCAACTATTGTTTTCCAACCAATCTGCTTGGCATCCTGGGCAAATGCAAAAACAAGTGCCAAATCACAAATATTATTGATTAACCGCGGCACACCAGCCGTGTAATAAAAAATTGCTGCACATGCAGATTTCCTGAAAATCGGGTCATCAACACCGGCAACTTTCAAACGATAGACAATATAACTTTCTGTCTCTTCGAAGCTGAGTGGATTGAGATGATATTCAACAGAAATTCTTTGCGCAAACTGGACTAATTCTGATCTGTTGAGTTTGTCAACAAGTTCAGGCTGACCAACCAGCACCAATTGCAGCATGATATCTTGGTTAATATTAATATTAGACAAAAGCCTTAGTTCTTCCAAAGTCTGAATATCCATATTCTGAGCTTCATCAACAATCAATACTACTCGTTTGTTTTCCTGGTTCTTTTTGGTGATGAAATCAACAAATTTCTGATAGCGTTCTGCTTTATGACTGGTATCATTTTTAATATTGTATGCACCTAGAATCCAGGTCAATAAATCACCAAAAGTACTATGCGTATTAGTAATCAACCCAACTTCACATTGCTCCATATAATTACTGAGTAAACTACGGATTAACGTGGTTTTTCCAGAACCAATTTCCCCAGTTATTACGGTAAAACCCGCCTGACTCATAAGTCCATACTGCAGCGTTGTTAAAGCTTTTTTGTGTTTGGGACTCAGGAATAAAAATTCCGGATCCGGGATCAAAGAAAATGGCTTTTTCGCCATTCCAAAAAATTCAGTGTACATGATTATTTAATCTTGAATGACCTTATCATCTTCCTGGGTAACTGGCTTGAATTTTTATAGGGTTTTGGCTGGCACAACATCAGCCAGAGAATCTTCATTCAAGTAT
>JALXCS010000100.1 GCA_026990815.1 Methylomonas sp.
CAATTGCTTGTTTACCCTTGCTAATACGCGTACTAAAATTGCGTCCTCTTGTTTTTAATTTTAACATAATCATAATTCTATTAATAGCTGTAGGTAACCTAGCATTGAAATACAAATATCTTACCAAAGCTGATTTCCGCGCCAAAAACCTTTTTATCCTTTTGCGTATAGATTTTTCCGGCTCATAAGGCACTAAATATAATCGCCCTTTATTATCAAAATACCAAAAAGCCGGCATTTTCTTATAGAAAAAGAAACTTTCATCAAAGTCATTAGCAACTATTACAAATATAATGGGTCAGTTACAAACAGAGCTTGTCGTCCAAGCTTATTTGATTTATTAAAATTTTAATGACTGGCTGTTGAGACCCTATGCTGAGAAGTGCTCTGACAATATTACTGTTAATTTTATGTGTTTTGGCTTATTGGGTATTGCCAACCGCCACTAAAAAATCGGGTTTAGATATTCCCCCAACAATAAAAACTGTAAACAAGCGGGGCTCTGGTTATGTCAATCCATGTCAAAATGATTTTGCCGCATGGCGTGATGCTTTTGATATTGATGGGGTAAAGATTGATTCTTCGCCACTTTGTAAGCCTGATAATCCTTATGATGTAGCCACATTTGTTAAAGGCGTCAACAATGTTTCCATGGATACCTTTATGAAAACCCGTTTGGCAGAGGATTTTTTGACAAAAACCGATGATCTGGATGGGGATGGAGACCCTGATATTATTCGTATCAAAATGGAGGTTGTTGAGTTGAATGGCTTCTCACCGGATGGTGATTATGTTTTTCCGACTTATGAAATTGCCCCTGGAATTCTGCCAGGGTTGTGGGTGTTTGCCCCCAAAACCCGAGGCATGGCGGAGAAAAATTATCGCTCTAAAATAGCCCATGACTTACTCCGCGCGCCATCGCCAGTGATTCGGGTGGAGCAAGGGGATAAAGTTTATATTACGCTTGAAAATATCCATTATTTCCCGCACACGATTCATTTTCATGGCGTGGATCACCCATGGAAATTAAAATCGGGTCAAAATAACGATGGTGAACCCGCAACAGGGGCTCGCGCCATTTTTCCTGGAGAATCTCGAACTTATGAAATGCAGCCCAGGCAAGCGGGCACCATGTTTTATCATTGTCATGTCCAAACTGATAAACATTTGATGATGGGCTTAAATGGCATGTTTGTGGTGGAAGAAAATCACCCTAATAACTGGGTGCAAACTTTTAATGTCGGGGCCGGTCAGGTTAGGTACCCATCCGTTGCTGTAAAAGAAGAATATGACCAGGAATACGATTTACATTATCAGGCAATTGACAAGAATTTGGCAGAAATTATTCAGCAAGCGAATGATCCCAGACTGGTTGCCAAAAAGATGAACCGTCAATACAACATGACTGAGTCATCAGAAAATTATTTTCTGCTGAACGGTCATTCTTTTCCCTACACCTTACGTGATTCGATGGTTGTGGTTAAACCCAATCAAAACATTAAACTCCGTATTGCCAATGCCCAGCACTCATCAATGGCAATACATTTTCATGGGCATAAGGCAAAAGTGACCCATTATGATGGGGTTGAGTTAGCTGCTGCAGGCCAGATTACTCGAGATGTTTTTGATATTGCTCCGGCACAGCGGGTGGATTTGAGTTTGCAAACTGTGGATGACGGTTTGCATAGTTATGGTCCCGGGATCTGGTTATTCCACGACCATGTTGAAACCGGGATAACAACAGATGGTATGGTTCCTGGTGGAAATATCAGCATTTTGGTTTATCAGAATTTGTTGGATGAGCGAGGGATGCCAAAAATTCGGGAAGAATCAGCGAACCAGTTTTTTAACAAAAATTATTATGCCAAACAGAATCCCGTTTGGAATATGGGTGAGTTTAAACATTATCTAGGTGATGTTGGTGTGTTAAAGCTGAATAATGTCCGTTTGGTCGTGTTTGGCTTGATTTCAGGCTGTATTTTGGCAATTTTGTTTTTTTTGGTTCAAAAAACCTCTAGGAAAGGAGGTGCGGAATGAAAATACATTTGCTGATTTTATTGTGGATGATTTCTCCGGCGGCATTTTCTGTAATGAATCACGATGGAATGATTATGGATGATAAAGGCCTGGTGATGAATAGTAATCCAGACAAACTGCCTAAAGATTGTAAAAAAATATCTGAAGACGTGCATTTTACTGTTCATGCCGGGCATAAATACGCAAAAAAATTCAACGGTAAAATGTACGCGTTCGATCAGCAACAATGGGAAGTCAAACCCTGCAGCAGGATCAAGATAACTTTTATCAATGAAGATCACATAAGACATCAGTTTATGGTGCATGGGCTGCCTGGTTATTTATACCCAAAGGGTATGTTTCATATTGAACTTTATCGGAAAGGCGAAAAAGAAGGCCTTTTCATTGTACCCAGCCAACCTAAAACCTATTTGGTGCATTGCGAAGTCCCTCAGCACATGGAAAAAGGCATGAAAGCACAACTAAAAGTTGCCGGCGGTGATGGAGATTTACCTAGTATACCGGGGCTAACAGAACCAGTTACTCCCGATAGTTATGAACTTGGCTGGAGCCGGGGCAGTTGGGCTATTTTAACTTTAGCCTTGTTGATAGGTTTCGCTGTTCCTTTATTTTTATTGAAAAAGATTAAAAATTAGGCTGCCAATTTTCCTATTGTTCAATGGTAAAGAAAACCATTTTAGGCGACAGAAATTTTGATGATTTGGCCGAGCGTTTTGAACAGTGCATTTATGGTAGCAGTAAAGGCGAAATTCGGCAGGCAGTTATTTGGCAGGACTTGAAAGCTTTTCTCCCGGAAAATAAAAAGTTACGGGTTCTTGATCTGGGCGGAGGTCTTGGTCATTTTTCAATTAAATTGAGTCAATTAGGTCACAATGTCTGTTTTAATGATATTTCCCGGGTGATGACCGAAAAAGCCATCTCGCTGGCAAAACAAGCAGGCGTTGCTGATCAAATAGACTGGCATGTTTCGCCGTATCAGGATTTTTTTGAAAAACAAACAGGCCGGTTCGATCTGGTTTTATGTCACGCATTACTGGAATGGCTGGAACAACCGGAAAAACTGTTTGCTTTTATTGTCGATTTTCTGGATGAAAACGCCATGTTGTCATTGTGTTTTTATAATCCAGCGGGCATGATTTATCGCAATCTGATTCGTGGTAATTTCAATCGTGTGATTCAGAAAGACAGTTACCAGGCTGACAAGGGTAGTTTGACCCCCGATCATCCCTGCGAATTTTCAGAAGTAAAGCAATGGCTTGCAGAAAATCAATTTGATATCGAGAGTGTCAGCGGTATTCGTGTTTTTAGCGATTATGCCGCTGGAAAACGGGGCGGGTTGAAATTACCGGAAGCAGTGTTGGCTATGGAGCTGGAATACTCACAGTTAGAGCCTTATAAACGAATGGGGCGTTATTTGCATATTATGGCAAGCTTGAAGTCTGCTGAAGTATCTAATGCCCGAGAATTCTCTCACGATTTTTTTTCCGGGCCTTGATTAAAAAGCGTTGCAACTCGCGAGTTGCTATCTGATTCTTTCGATGTAGAAATTATTTTTGCTGTTCCCTGTTTTTTGACTTCATCAATTCTGATGATTTCATGCATAGGAATGAATGAACGTTTTACACCATTGAATTCTGAGCGGAGCTTGTCTTCAGATGGGTCAACAACAATGGCACTTTTTTCACCAAAAACGAAATCTTCAACAATCACAAAACCATACATGTCGCCTTGATAAACATGTTTGGCATAAATCTCATAAACCTGTTTTTGGTTATAATAAACCACTTTATAAATATGTTTTTCTGACATTCTGTTCTCAATTTAACGATTATCGATCTATTGTAGCACTGAAAGTCTGAATCAACTGAGCAAGTCAGAGGCCTTAAACAATGAAATACCGAATCTATTTATCTGGAGAAATACACACTGATTGGCGGGAGAAAATCAAACAAGGGATATTTGAAAACAATTTGGATATAGAAACTTTTAGCCCGATTACGGATCATGAACAAAGTGACTATGTTGGCGAAGTCATATTGGGAAATGAACAAGACAATTTTTGGAAAGATCATAAAGCCGCAAAAATCAATGCATTGAGGACTCAAACAGCCATTAAAAAATCGGATATTGTGATTGTGCGTTTTGGTGAAAAATACAAGCAATGGAATGCCGCTTTTGATGCCGGGATCGCAATTGGTTTAGGTATACCTGTTATCGTTATGCATGCGCCTGAATTGACTCATCCACTGAAGGAAATAGATGGTATGGCGATGGCAGTCACTGAAACGCCGCAACAGGTTGTCAAAATTCTAAAGTATATTTCTCAGCCTTAGCGTGGTTTTTTCAATGCATTAATCACATATTTTTGACGGGTTATTGGGGCAATTAAATAGCAGCTGAGCAGTGTTTTCTTGAATAGAATAAATGCCGATGCCGCCATTGTTAGCTTCGAAGCCAACCAATAGCAAGGGTTGTTTGGTTGGGTTATCTTTTGCCCTGATAAAAATGATGGACTCAGGAGCAAGCAGACCTTTTTCCATACTGTTGATGTATCCCATGAATTTCAATTTTTTTGGGTTTGATATGTCATAGGCTAATATTCCATTTTGACGTTCAAGTCCAATAAAAACAAATGTTTTGCCATTCAGTTCGCCCAGAGCTAATGCTTCAGGCTCAGGGCCTTTTTTAGGCGATCGCTTGTCGAAGTCACAAATCAGGTTGTTGATATTGTGCCTTGATGGATCCAGGGATAACAGAATTGCTTCCAAAGAGCCGCTGTCACTGATTAATTTGCCAGATTCGGCATCCCAAACAGAGAAAGAACGAGTACCAAACATGGTTAGCTGTTCAAATTTTCCGTCTTTGTCTGTATCTCCATCTATGGCAGAAATATTTAGCCGCCCCAGGGCTTTTTTGGCAGAAAAATTACCGTAAATATCATTCAGTTTGGCCTTTGTAGCATCGTCCATTCTATGGTGGGCAATGTCTTTTACTCTGATTCGATCACCTTTATCTGCGCGAGCATCTCCTTCATTTGCAGTAATTAAATATTTTTTTCCTTTTTGATGGTAAATAACAAGATCATCCGGCATCGGAAGCCCTGTCACCTGATCATTAACGAAAGCGCCGCCATCTTTGTCGGAAGCATCAATGGTCTGAGAGAGGGTTCCTAAATTGTGGATCTTGACCCACTTTTTCGAGACAAGGTCAAAAACGGCGATTGCATTATTTTCCTGTAGGCTGACGTACAGAAAATTATCTGAATCAGCCAAATATTCTGGTTCAATATGGCGATAGGGCTGCGTAGTCGTTAAGTCGTTTATTCTCAAATTGTCTAATGTTAATCCTTTCGACAGGTTTGGTGCCTGAAAATCATAGGTTTTAACATTGTTCTTATTTAAGGAAGTAAGGTCGGTAGTTTTGGTGATTCCGGAGAGATCAACAATGCTGATTGAGCCAGGGGCATCCTGATTGCCCCCAACGGTAAATTCACCTTCGTTTACAACATACAGGTGTGAACCGTCTTTAGAGAATTTAACCTGGTCCGGGTGAAAACCTACATCCAAAGCTTTGATGGCTGAAAGGTGGTCTTTTCGGTAATCAAAAAAACCAACTTTCCCAGGTATTTTACCATTTTCAATGGGAATCAGACTGACTGCGCCAAATCCTCGACCTTGCGGGTCTATTGCGGTCGAGGAAACATCGTGAATATCCGCTAGCGAGCCAAAAATGTTATTAAAATTGATTATGCCGCGTTCTTTTAATGAACCGTCTATTTGTAATTCAAGAATTTGAACGCCAAAAATATCAGACCCACTCAGGGTACTCAAAATGGTATGTTGATGAGCAGAATAGGCCAGAATTTCGCCGCTTCCAGCGCGAGCGCCATTTTCTTTTGACAAGCCGTGTAGCAGAGTCATCTTGATTTTTGCGTGGGCCAGAGGTGTTATTAAAATTATTAGCAAGAGAGCTAACTTTGTGTTTTTCATTTCACCATTATAGGTGGAATATATGTTTTTACCTTAAGTGCGTATGCCCTTAGACGTCGTAAGAAAAAATATGTTGCCTTTAAAATCCCAGATTTTGTGAGTTAGCCATCCTGCGGTAATGATGGTTGTGGCAAGTTTGGAGAAGACGGCATGATCATGATTTTTCAGCAAAATTACTGCCAATCATTCAGAATGGTTGAATTTATAATTTAAACGATTGATAATAGATTGTCATCAATAATACTCAGAAAAAAGGAAAAAGGAAAAAGGAAAAAGTAGATGACTAAAGTATTTAATTTCTAGGAGAATTTATGGCTAATGTAAACACAGATAAGTTATTGGAAAACAATAAATTATATGCAAGCGGCGAGCAAGTGCATAATTCATCTCATCCAGGAGAGCAGCCAATTAATCCGGCTAAACATGTGGCCGTTGTTGCCTGTATGGATGCCCGGCTTGATGTAGAGGATTTGCTTGGTTTACAAACTGGCGATGCCCACATTATCCGAAATGCCGGCGGTGTTATCACCGATGATGCGATTCGCTGCTTAATAATCTCGCATCACTTACTTAACACTAATGAAATAATATTAATCCATCATACCCGTTGTGGCATGTTGGCATTCACTGATGATTTATTCAAAGCCGGTTTAGAAGGAGATCCGGCAGCAGAAAATTTATTGGGTGAAGCTACAGGACGGAATTTTACAAGTTGTAACAAGAGTTCGTCGACTCCTGACCAATTTCACGCTTTCCGAGGCCCACTTGAGCCCCTTGATGCGGCTCCAAGTGAGGGCCAGATTGAACGTCTTAGTTGGGATGTCAGACGTTCGATTTCCAGAGTGATGAATCATCCGTGGATTCCAACCACGGGTCCGGATGCTTCAACAGTCCGTGGGTTTATTTACGATGTTGATACTGGAAAACTTGAGGAAGTGAGTTACCCTGGACCAATGGGTACTTTTGGTTAACGGCTGCTCCAACCGTTTCCGGATCTGATACAAAGAGTGATTACATCGGAAGGGCGAACATTCTGTTCTTCCGATGTAATAACCTTTAGTACGTAGATACTCTCTTAAAACACAAGTCCAATCTTAAAAATTCCTAAAAATAATTCATGCATTCTCTCCATCGAGCATCGCGGTTTCGAATGGAATTCTCAATTCAAGCACGAAACCTTCGTCATTACTGGATACAATCTTCACTGACATGTCTGCACACCCTTCTC
>JALXCS010000101.1 GCA_026990815.1 Methylomonas sp.
ATAGATGCTGGAACAAACCAACATCGCATTACCTCGGCCATCCATAAGCCGTGGCTTGGTTTCCATGTCCATCAAGATGTCATTTGCTATCTGCTCCAGCCTATCTTGTGAAGAGAGCACCTTTTGCATCGTGCCCCATTTCAGTTTGAGCTGGGCGCGCGCCATATCCGAAAGCCCCTTGGTCTTTAAATCAAACCATTGATCGACCTTCAACTGCGAAGTCACATATTGATCTATATCTCTTGCTTCATAGCGCAGATCAAGCACAACACCATCGGCAACCGCTTCATCGAATTTATAGGTATGAATGAAGCCGCCAAAAACCTCTATGCTTTTCTTCTTATCGGCTTTCAGCAAAGGCGTGCCGGTAAAGCCAACAAACATCGCATTGGGCAATATCGCCTTCATCGCCTCATGTAACTTGCCGGATTGTGTGCGGTGACATTCATCAACAAAGACAAATAGATTACCTTTCGCACTAAAATCAGAAGGCAAACTTGCTTTAAGATCGTTGATATATTCCTCGGTGGCTTTATCGTCCTCTACTTCCGATTGCCTGCCGAATTTATGCACCAAAGAACAGAGTAACCAAGGCGTGGTTTGATTAAGCGTGCTTATCAAATCAGCGCCACTTTTGGTGCGGTATATTTTCTCCTCCACACCAATAAAAACCTTTTCAATCTGATCATCAAGCTCTGTTCGGTCAGTTATTACCAGCACACGAGCATCATTCACATTTTCGCGTATCCACTTGGCCAACCAAACCATGGTCAGGCTCTTACCCGATCCTTGCGTGTGCCAGATAATGCCGCCTTCCTTGCGCTTGACATGCTCTTGCGCGGCTTTGGTTCCAAAATACTGGTTATGGCGACAAGTCTTTTTTACGCCGGCATCAAAGACTATGAAGTTATGGATAATCTCCAAAAAACGCTCTTTATTGCACATCCGGCTAATCTGAAAATCCAGCGGATTATCGAAGGTGTTTTCTACATTCTCCTTCCATTGATAGTAGTGTTTTTCCGGAGTTTCTATAGTGCCGTAGCGAAGACCTTCTGTATCATTTCCAGCCATAACAAGCTGCATAGTGGTAAAGAAGTTACGAATAAAGGCTTTTTTCTGATTATCGAGATTCTGGCGAATGCCTTCACCGACCGAAACGCTGGAGCGCTTGAGCTCTAAAACGCCAAGTGCAATCCCGTTCACATATAAAACAATATCCGGGCGTTTCTTGTTCTCTCCCCTGACAGATACTTCCTCGGCAATGGCAAAATCGTTATTATGCGGATTTTCCCAATCAATCAGCCAAATGGTTTGGAATTGCTCGCCCGCGCCTTCTTTTACCTTTACGCCATAGCGCAGCAGACTATAAACATCCCGATTAGCATCATAAAGGTGCCGCCCATCACCAAGAGCGCCGGCATGTTCCAGCTCTCTAAAGCTACGCTTTATTAAGGTTTCACTCACACCCTGACGGGTAAGCCAATCGGAAAGTAAGCCCTTTTCAATATTGTTGTTATCCTCGCGCTCATGCCAATTTCCAAGATAGCTATAGTCAAGATGATCACGGAACAGCTTTACTACTCTGTTCTGCGTTGCACGTTCCTTTTGGCCAACTATGCTCACCCCCTAATCTCCTTAATAAACCGCGACTCTCTTTGTAACTTTTTATCTCCCCAAGGCATGGTTCGTTGTTGGGGGTATGTAATATACAACCAACGTTTAGCACGTGTAACTGCTACAAACGCATTATTTCGCTCCTCATCAATTTCTTTTTTTGTATTTGCCCGATAATCTGGAAAAACGCCCTCACACATGGTCATAATAAATACAATATCCTTCTCTAAGCCCTTCATTGTATGAACCGTACTTAACGTCAATCCATTGGGTTGAACATCCTCTGTTAACTGACCTAGTGCAAGGGCATTGCGAAAGGACTGCAATGAATCACCAAGCCCCTTTTGCTTAAATCTAGTCCAACTTGATGCGAAATCATCAAGTTCGGCGATGCTTCTTTCCAATTCAAGCTTCTTAACATCATCTGTCTCCGATTCGGCCTGTTCGCCGAGTTTCTTGCGGAATGTTTTTACAAGTTTTCTAATATTAGGATCATCCGAATCCAGTTGATTAATAGCTCTTAGCAAATCAGAGTACAAAGCTGGAAAAAACAAATCTGAACTTGCAATATCCTTAGACCATTCTTCAAGGATACTGGCATTACTCCAATCTTTTGGAGCCTCTAACTTGAGCAAACTACATAGCTTCTTTCCGTCAACCCAATCTTTTGGATTCAACTTAATTCTGATGCCATAATCCAGAACCTTCCCAAAAAATGACGCTGGCTCAGGCTTTCGCTCACCTTTCCTTAAAGAGTACGGGATCGAATTTTCAGTTAATGCTTTCTCAAGACTTGAAAATACAAATCGATTTCTTGCAATGACGACCATATGTTCAAATGAAATATCTCCTTCTATTTCTTCATGCTGGCGAAGTTCTATAAACCCTTTAATTGAATTAACAATCCAGTTTGCCTCTTCAACCTCATCCGGTAGCGATTCAATCTGTACTATGCCTTCTAAAGCATATTCATGTTCTTTTTGAGATTTAGGCTTTAGCTTATTTGCTACTTTTATGACTTGTTTGGTGCTGCGATAGTTTTCTTTAAGTTCATACTTGCTTGCAGAGAAGTCGCGAACAAATTTTTCGCACAGATACTCAGATGAAGACCCATTAAATCCGTATATCATTTGGTCAGGATCACCAACCATCATGACACTTTTAACAGATTCCCCACAAAATGCTTTAATAAACTCATATTGAACCATATTAAGGTCTTGTGCTTCATCAACGCACAAATATTTGTATTTTGCTCGATATATGTCGGCTATCCATTCATGAGTAAGAAGCAACTTATGTGCATACACAAGAATGTCGTCATAATCGATACCGCCACTATTTAATAGTGCATTTTGATAGTCCTGAAATATCTTCCATATAGAAGGGGTTTCTGGGAATCGTTCTTCAATATCTTCCTCAAGTAATAATTCCCTTTTTATCAGAGAAAACCCATCCATATATTTTTGAAGGTTCCGCTCACGGCTTTTCTGTTCTTTTGCATCTTCAATATTGAGGTACTCATCTATATCAACCCCGTCATCGCGCAGCGATTGAACAAATACCTCCATACGGTCTTTATCTCGTTCATAAATATGAAGTTCCTTTGGTAATCCTATTGTATGACCGTACTGCTCAAGAATACGCTGTGCAACAGAATGTATTGTTGCCACCCATGCCCTGTCTTCTGCTTCATCACAATCCGCCAGCCTGTTTTGCATTTCCTCAGCGGCTTTGTTCGTAAAGGTCAGCGCAATAACACCTTCTTTTTTTGTTTGTTCAAGAATAAACCTTACCCTTTCCGTGAGCACTCTGGTTTTCCCTGAACCTGCGGATGCCAACACCTGAATAGACCCAGTGATTGGAGCTTCAACTATTTGTTTTTGTGCCTGCGATAACCGGATCATGATTTAATCCACCCTTCGATCTGTTTAAACGCAGCCACTATCGCATCAGGAATAAGCTTTTCCGTTTCCTTATTGTTTGGATTTCTAAGTATCACGTCTGACAAATATCCTGCATAGGAAGCCTTAGCCGCGCGCATTGCTTCTAGTAAGTCTTCACTATCCATCGCTTCAATTTCATTTGTTTTGGCTGCTATATAATGCTCATTAGCACTACCTCTGGTTTGCGTCGCAATAAGCGCTTCCACAATTTCGTCGCGTAAATTTAAAGCATTTACAAGCTCGGCCTCAATATCATTATTTTCGCTCAAGAAATGAAGTGAGAAAATGTTATTATCAAGGGCAAGTCCAGCATCTTTGATCTTCTTAACCTGAGCCTCTATTTCTTTCTTCGTCTGACCATCATTATCACTAACAATGCAAACCGGTATTCCAAAACTACAAGCAAATTTTACAAAAGGCGGATAATTCTTACCCGCGACACTGATACAATTCACACCAATCGAAAATGCGGAATTACCACAGTAGCACTCAAACATCGCTGGAACTAGCTGTTCTTCTGTAACTCCTTCAAATAAAATCAAAGCTTTTGCGAAAAGTATTTCCCCTCTAAATCTCATTATTTCACGATGAAGAATATTGATATCTTCTTGATCTAATCCAGACATAAGTGATGTTGCACAAACACCATTAGAATTTTTGATCAATCCCCGCAAACCATGAAGAGATGACATCGCGGCTAAATACGGCGAATGTGTACTGATAATGACCTGACCATTGGTATTTATTAATTGTTGGTATAACGTCCTTTGTGCATTGGGATGCAAATGTGCTTCCGGTTCCTCTACCGTCAAAATAGGAAAAAATGGTATTGCCTCCTCCTCATGATTACTGTCCATTAAATCTATAAATGCTTTCACAGTAAGCATAGATGCCCAACTGCGTGTACCCATACCATGATATTCCATAGAGAATGAACTATTGTCTGTTTCTCCATAGTTAACGCTAAACCGTTTTGATAAGTCTCTTATTTTTTTAGGAAACGGTGTTAATTCGGCTTGACCTGTTCCTTCAAAAGATTGGTTTAGCGTATCAAGCTGTTTCTTTAATCCTTTAAGCGGTTCACTTTTATCAACCGCTGCCTGATTAATCTGTGCGACCATTTCCTCCAGTTTTTTCACATCAGATTCGTCATACTTAATACTGGATAAAACCTTGCCCACGAATGATGATTTATCTTTTAATTCCTGATGGATATCTCGCTGCGCATCTATTGATATAAATGGCAACGCATCATAGCGTCTGCGGATTTGTTGTTTTTTACTTGTTTTCTTATCCTGCCAAGTTGTAAAATCCGGCCATTGATCAAGCGCGTAATGCTCAACAATAAAACCACCTTTTACAGTGTCTGGCGTTGCTACCGTCCGCATAGCCAAAAATTGGTTGCCATTGGCCTCAGCCTGTATTTTGTCACCGAATTCTTGCGCCCAATCATTATCGAAGGCTTGCTGGCGCTCACCATCTTCACTAATAGGTATAATTCGAACATCGACAAGTATTTGATCACAGCGAACATCGTTTGAATCGATATGGAAGTCCTCATCGGTCAAATAGCGTGAGTAATCACCAAGCGCAAGCTGTAATGCTTTAATGACAGAAGTTTTTCCAGAATTATTTGTGCCGATTAGTACAGTCACCCTTGGCAGGCTGATTTCAATATTCTCAAGCCCACGAAACCCTGCAATTCTTACGGTATCAATTAAAATACTCATGCAGCAGTATCCTCCTTAATTGGCAACCGTGTCCGTCCGGTGAGTAATTCCTGCATCATGCCTTGTTTAATGGCTTTGGTTTTATTTAACCTTGATTCTAAAACTTTAATTTCAGTATCAAAATCGGTAAGTAAACTGGATATTGAAGATTGTTCTTCTTTTGTGCTTGGCACTGCTTGGATGATTTTCTCAATAGTAGCTGCATTTAAACTAGGTACTCCTGATGCTTCGTTATATTGATACCAGTCAATAAACAAAAATTTGTAGAACATGAATTTGGCATCCGCATTATTGGAAACCTCCGAGTAAAACAGCGTATCAACTGTCCAAAAAGGGGTGTCCATATAATAAGGGATGTCGATTGTCCCCTTACGACCTATCAAAACCGAAGGTTTTGAATATAGGGGTTCTTTAGCTCGTCCAATTTCTCCACCAGTTGCTAAGATCGGATAGGCACCGTTTGGATCAAAGACTTCTTTTTGAGACTTACCATGTCGTATTCTTAATAGATCGCCTATAGGCTTTATTTCCCAATCTTTTGGTATTTGGCCGAGTTCGGTTTGTTTAAAACCTTTGCCCTCACCAAAACCAGGGAGGCGTTTTTTGCCGGTGAGGAGTTGTTGCATGGTGGCGGTTTTGATATCGCGCTTTTTGGCAATCAGCTTTTCCAGCGATGCAATCAACCCATCCACATCGGATAAAGCTTTGGCTATTGCTTTTTGTTCGACCTTATTCTTGGGTAAAATTATCTTAAAGCCTTCTATCCGATTAAGAGCTAACTTAGGTTGCGCACCTACAGTTGACTGTGATGCTATTTCATTTTGAATTCTTTCACTCATCAACGAATAAAGTAAAAAGCTTTTGGAACAAATTATGTTCGCAATTTTATCTGCATTCTCAGTTAAGTTGGCATTGTCCAGCTCTTTTGGTATTTGTCCTACAATTCCTAGAGTACCTGCAACACTTATAAACAAATCATTTGCAGATATTCGATACCTTTTTATTGTATTTACCACATCTATTGGTACATATTTGATTTCTTTCAGGCTTACTCCACCTACATACATGTCAGCAACTCGGATGTAAGGATATCCGTTTGGAGTATCAAGCAAGGAACGACCTTTAGGCAGCCTTTTACCCCCTTTTACCGTACTAATCTCACATAGATCACAAACATCCCAATCCTCAGGAATCACACCCACCTCGGTTTGTTTGTATCCCGGCCTTACCATGACAACCCCATTTTTTTCAGGTGGCCTTCGACCAGTGCGCTGTATTTTTCAACTTCCCTGCTTATATCCGGCAGGGTTTCGCTGTAGCGTTCCTCCAGCGTTTTAACACGGTTTGCCAATGCCTGCGTCATGCGCTCAATTTCTTCGACGATCTGCGTTTCAATGGCATTAAACCATATCGCATTAACGATCAGGTCTTTCAGCTCATCTTCGGGAATGGTTGGGATTTTTTCGAACACCAATTTATCCAGCTCTTCCTTCGCCTTTTTCACCGCAGATTTGGATTTGGCTTGCGCATCTACTAAAGCAAGGCATTTTTTCAGCGCGGCTATTTCTTCATCATCTTTGGATAATTTAATCCGATCCGTAAGTCCTTTTTTAGAAATATTACCTTTCTCGTTCTTGGCTTCCTCGATCAAACCCTCTTCGCCAGCGTGTTCCTCAATAAAGGTTTCAAGCTCTTGGCTGGCGTTATCAAATTCAGCTTGCAGCTTATCAAGCGCCTCTTGCTTATCGGCAAAATATCGGGCAATAACCAAGGCTGGCGGCACGATATCGCTTTTATAGCGCTTCTTGTTTTTCGCCATGCCAAACTCAAAATCGTGATCTTCCTTATAAACGGCTTTGTTCTTTTTGTCCTTGACCGGCACAAGCTGACGCACAACATTTCCGGCGCTCCAGCCATCTTGCACCAGCATATACACATCGTCTTGCATGACATCAGCCCAGTAATCC
>JALXCS010000102.1 GCA_026990815.1 Methylomonas sp.
ATGTAAAAAAACGTCTGGTGAAATCGCCACGTGTGTATGTTCGTGATAGTGGTATCACCCATGCTTTGCTCAGTATTATGGATTACAACCAACTTGCTGGTCACCCTGTTTTTGGTGCCAGTTGGGAAGGCTTTGTGATTGAAAATATTCTTAGTTTTGTTTCAGAAAGTACCGAAGCGTGTTTTTACAGAACATCAGCGGGTGCGGAAATTGATTTAATTCTAAAATTTCTAAACGGCAAAACTTGGGCAATCGAAATAAAAAGCGGCCTCAGAAGCAAATTGGAAAGAGGGTTTTATAACGCTATTGAAGATATAAAACCGGATCGTTGTTTTGTCGTTTATGCCGGTAAAGAACGATATCCTGTTTCAGAAAATATTGAGGCAATCAGCCTTTTTGACATGGTCAATGAAGTGATTGGATAAATACTATTATGCTTGCTTTTCCAACCCAACAACACCGTATCCAAAAATTTCATTTGCATTCCTAAAAAAATCATAAAACGACATAATTTGTCGCATACCCTTTCTACAATACCCATCCAATCCTTAATAAATTTTATGAGGTGATATTTTATATGTCCAAATGCCATAAAAAATCTAAACACCCTTCCCTTCAACATCCATGTGCTGATTTAGCAGCAATTTGGGGGGCTACTATTTTGTTAGATCTAAAAGGCTACAAACAACTAAACTCAGGATACTCTTCTTATACGCACAACGGTAATTTACTTAGAACCATTGGCATAGGAAACATTGAAGATAAAAAAATCAACGCCAAAGAATTTGTTGAAAAAATTTCCAAACAACGAGAGAAATTTGCATGCAAAAAACCTAAAATCTGTCGTAAATATAAAAACAACCTGACTTATTTCAGTAAATTAATTGGTCTATCCAAAGCTGAACGTAAAATACTGAATTTTGCAATCACCTTACATACCCATGTTGGTTTAGATGATATTGCAGATACATTAGGCAATATCACAGCTAATGATATTAGCTCTGTTTTATCGTTTCTTCTTAAAATTTCCGAGGAAAAAGTCCAAACTGCTTTAAGCAATAGAGGCTTATTAAGCCAATCAGGAATATTGCGTTTTTCAAAAGGAAAAATGGAGACAATGAGAGACCGCCTGGACTTAATGGAAGGACTTCCTGCAATACTGCTTTCCCCAATGAAAGAAGACTTGTTTGATCAATTTTTTCTCCCTGCCAAAGCGGCAAAATTAAACCCCAAAGACTACGCTTTCATTCAATCAGAATATCAAATAATCAAACAATATTTGCAACAAGGCGCTAAAACCGGAATGCAAGGAGTTAATATTCTGGTTCACGGTCTTCCTGGTACCGGAAAAAGTGAACTGGCACACACTTTAAGTGAAGACCTTGGTTTACAACTCTATGAAGTCAGTATTACCGATGCCGAAGGTGATGCCATTAGTGGAAGTGACCGTTTTTCTGCCTATCAACTCGCTCAACAAGTTTTGTCCAAAAATAATAAAGCCTTGATATTGTTTGACGAAATTGAAGATGTTTTTCCAAGCGATTCCTTCTTTGGTAAAGTCTCTGTCAATGAAAACCGCAAAGCCTGGATTAACAAATTGCTGGAACAAAATCCTGTTCCTGCCATCTGGATCAGCAATGATATTGAACAAATTGACCATGCCTATATCCGCCGATTCGATTTTGTATTGAATCTGCAAGCGCCTCCACGAAAAGTGCGCGAAAAAATTTTAAAAAAGTACTTGCAACACCTTCCCGTATCCCAAACCTGGATTCAACAAGCTGCCAGTAATGAACATCTCGCCCCCGCCTTGATTGCAAGGGCCAGCAAAGTTGTTTCTGCCATTCATGAACAACACCAAAGCCCTGAACAAGCATTGGAAAAAGTATTAAGTAACACCCTTGAAGCGATGGGACATTCAAAAAAACTTATTTCCGGCAAACATCAAACCACTACCTGATTACCAATAAGCTTCAGCCAATTTCAACAGTCGCGCTGGCATGGGTGGTGTTTGAACTGCCGCATGCGTCAATCACCGCACTAATTTATCCAGTTTAAATCGTCGATTAAATCGATACTCGAATTCTGCTAGA
>JALXCS010000103.1 GCA_026990815.1 Methylomonas sp.
CCGCTACGACTGAAAATAGCAGTATTGATGCCAACAACCTCACCATCAATATTGACGAGTGGACCACCGGAGTTTCCTGGATTTATGGCGGCGTCAGTCTGAATAAAATCTTCATAATCATTAATGCCCAGTGTGCTCCTGCCTTTAGCGCTGACCACACCAACGGTTAGTGTGTGACTTAAGCCAAAAGGGTTGCCAAGTGCCAACACCCATTCCCCTACTTCAAGTTTTGAAGAGTCGCCTAATGGGATTGCTGGGAGTCCGCTGGCCTTAATTTCAATGACGGCAACATCTGATTTTGGGTCACGGCCAGTAATTTTAGCCGTATATTCTCGACCATTATTAAATTTAACACGAATTTTATCGGCATGATCTACAACATGATTGTTAGTCAGAATATAAGTTTTGTCTGAGAGAATGCCGTCTTTCACCCAAAATACAAAACCTGATCCTTGCCCCATAACATGTCTTTCTCCTTGAGGAGCTTGGAATTGTGGTGGCTGTCCAGGTGGGAGCGGAGGTGTCCCAAGAAACTGGTCACCAAAAAAACGTCTGAAAAAATCATCACCAAAAGGTGGTTGGGCTCCATACGGAGGTTGAAGTTGTGGAATTGTCTGAGTTGGTAATTTGGCTTCTACCTGAATAAATACCACGGATGGCGAAACTTTTTTTGCCACTGAGGCAAACGCCTTACTGGTTTTACGCAAACTTTCGACACCGTTATCAAGGGCATACACGGGCAGTGAAATAAAACAGAACAGCAATATTAAACGCGCCATAAAATAAATATTCATTTGGAATCTCCTTTAAATGGTTTTTTGCATAATCAGTTACTTAACAAATTGGCACTTATCGAGTTTTTGGAAGTGAACTGCGTAGCATGCATAGACATGATTTTCTAAATATTGTTTCTTCAATCTGAGGTCTTTTTTTTTAATTACAAGTCCAAAATGAATTTTCTATTTTTTCGATTAATCCTGTAGTATTTAGGCGTTGAAAAAAATATTTTTATAATGCGTTTAAAAGTTAATCAATTGCAAGCACATTTGGAAAAGAAGTTAGTACCGGTTTATTTAATCAGCGGTGATGAGCCGCTGCAATTACAGGAAGCGGCAGATTCAGTAAGGCTGGCTGCCAGGAAACTGGGCTATGAAAATCGTGAAGTATTTTCAGTGGAAGCAAAGTTCAACTGGGTTGGTCTGTTAGAGTCGGCAGGATCGTTATCTATTTTTTCAGATCGAAAAATTATTGATTTACGAATGCCTTCGGCAAAGCCTGGAATAGAAGGGGCTAAAGTCCTCATAAAATATTGTGAATCGCCTCCACCTGATACCATATTAATCATTACGGCTGGTAAAATTGCAAAAGCCTCTGAGAAAGCCAGGTGGTTTCAAGTGGTGGAGAGTAGTGGTGTTGTTGTTCAGGTTTGGCCTTTGGATGGCCGAGACTTACTACAGTGGTTGCAACAAAGAATTCAAACTAAGGGACTGCATGCGGATTTAGTAGTCCTGAAGCTATTGATGTCTCGAGTTGAAGGTAATTTGCTCGCTGCCGCTCAGGAAGTAGAAAAGTTATATGTTCTCTATGGCGCAAAACGTTTAACAGAACAGGATGTGTTGGACGCAGTGGTTGATAGTTCTAGATATGATGTTTTCAAATTGATTGATAGTTTGTTAGCTGCACAAACGCAACGTGCAATCAGGATTTTGTATGGCTTAAAGGCTGAAGGTGTGCCTGAATCCATTGTGTTGTGGGTTTATACGCGGGAAGCGAGAACATTAATTAATATTAAAACAGCTTTATCACAGGGAGAAAGGCGTGATGCGGTGTTTAGGAAAAATCAGGTCTGGGGAAATCGACAAAAATTGGTAAATGATGCAATGCAAAGGCTTTCTTTACGTGATCTGGAGCAGGTTTTACTGTTAGCTGCTAAAGCGGATCGGCAAATTAAAGGCGAGCAGGTGGGGGATGTTTGGATGAGCTTTGAAGAGGTTTGTTTGGTTTTTTCTATGCCCCAGGCTTGCGGGGTTACAGAGCAGTAATATTGTTTTCAAAAAAACTGAACAGAAATGCGAAATCTAAACGACCAATAATTGGGAAGAAAATTCAAGCAAGTTATTGTTAAAGAAACGATTTAAGAATTTTCCGTATTGACAATAAACAAACTCTAATGTAACGTGGTAAGCTCATGATTACATGAATTAAAGAGGATTAATATGAAAAAAATTATTTATTTAGGTTTGGCAGCAACTTTTGCCGGTTCAGCTATGGCTACGACATATGAGGTTGATTTATCTGGGTATCCCATTAGCGATGGTGTGCTTAATATTAACAAGCATGCGCCGGTAGCTGGTTACGTAGATCGCTTCTATTCCAAGTTTAATAACTCAACTGATCAATTGAATGTGTCAATGACTTTGTCAGACTCATTGCCTGGAGGTGTGACATCCAGCCAATCTGGATTTGATTTTAAGGGTATCGGTGATGGGTTTTGGGTTGTTTTGACAGGTGGTCCAGGTCCTCAGAGTTCTGCAGCGAATGGCAAGTTTGCTGTTCTTTTGGGAGATGCTGCAACCCGTAAGGTTACCAGTTATGTGTATGAGTTCACATCAAATACCTTTGAAGGTATTAATGATTTGGAAAATAGGACTCATATCGCTACTTTTGATAATGCCTTTGAGGTTGATAACTCCACAGCGGGTAAAACAACCTATAGCTTTGATATTGATGCATCAGATATCAATTCTTATAGCGGTTCTGGTGCCGGTAGTGATTGGATGGGCGTAGAGTATGGTGAAAATATTGGTATTTGGGCACATCCTTTCAAATCAAATGAAGTGTCTTATAATGCTGATGGAAGCTTGGCTAATCTAGATATATTGTATGAAGGATGGTTTGATACACCACTAAACCCGACTGCTTCAGATCCGCTGGTTGATACTGTAATTGTTGCTCCGGATCCGGTGCCGGTACCCGCTGCGTTCTGGCTTTTTGCGACAGGTGTAATGGGTGTTTTTGGAATTCGAAGACAAAACAAAAAGTCTTAATATCGAGTGTTGAAAATTAACCACCCAAATTAATTTGGGTGGTTAACGAATTTATATATCACTTTAGGCTTTTGCCATCTCAGTCCGCATTTCATCAATAGTTTTCTTATAATCTCCCTTACCAAAAATTGCTGATCCTGCGACAAAAGTATCGGCGCCGGCTGCTTTGATGTCCCTGATATTATCTACCTTAACTCCGCCATCAATTTCCAGGCGAATATTGTAACCACTTTCATCAATTCTTGTTCTGACTTCACGTAATTTGTCCAATGCGCTTGGAATGAAGGATTGACCACCAAAACCAGGGTTCACTGACATTAAAAGAATCATATCCAGCTTGTCCATGACATAATCCAAGTGGTCTAATGGTGTTCCAGGGTTAAAGACTAAACCAGCTTTACACCCTTGATCTTTAATAAGTTGCAATGTTCTGTCAATATGAATAGAACCCTCTGGATGAAACGTTATATAACTGGCGCCTGCTTTGGCAAAATCAGGGATAATCCGATCAACTGGTTCAATCATTAGATGTACGTCTATGGGTGCTGTTACGCCATGTTTTCTAAGCGCATCACAAACTAAAGGACCAATAGTCAAATTTGGAACAAAATGGTTATCCATTACGTCAAAATGTACAACATCCGCACCTGCAGCCAAAACATTATCGACCTCTTCTCCAAGACGGGCAAAATCGGCAGACAGGATAGAAGGTGCAATCCAATTTTCATTCATTTCTTTATCCTCGTAGTTTTACAAATAATTCATTATATCTTTTTTACATAGCCGCCTTAAAATAAAACATCAGTTTTTTGGGGTGGAGATAATAGAATTGTGTTCTAAAAGATCCATTACGATTTATAATTAGTGAATTTCACTTATTATCAGCTTTAGGAGAGGAAGATGGCAGCAACTGAATCCGTAATGATGCCGCTAGGCACCAAAGCGCCAGACTTTAATTTGCCTGATACTATTTCTGGCTCGAATTATTCATTGCAAAATCTAAAGGGTGAAAAGGGGACAGTAGTTATGTTTATTTGTAATCATTGCCCTTATGTTTTGCATATCAAGCGGCAGCTGATTGATATTGCACAGAAGTATTCCCAGAGCGGTATTAGTTTTATTGCCATAAGTGCTAATGACATAAAAAACTATCCTCAAGATGCGCCTGATAAAATGCAACAATTAATGGAAGAATGGGGGAATCCTTTTGCAGCATATTTGTATGATGAATCTCAGGATATCGCAAAGGCATATCAGGCTGCCTGTACGCCGGATTTTTTTGTTTTTGATTCGGATTTGAAGTGCATTTATCGGGGACGTATGGATGCTTCTACCCCTAAAAATAATGAGCCATTAACTGGGAATGATTTACGAAATGCACTGGATAATCTTTTGATGGGTCGGTCTGTTGATTCGAAACAGATTCCGAGCATTGGCTGTAATATTAAGTGGAAAGAAAAATAAACTGCTTGCAAGATAGAATTTTTTTAAATAAGTAAAGGTAAATAATGAAGACGTATAAAATTGCAGTATTGGCTGGGGATGGAATTGGGCCAGAAATAACTCGTGAAGCCATTAAAGTATTAAAATTGGTCGAGCAGCGAAACGAAATTTCCTTTGAATTACTTCCAGCTCCATTTGGAGGTTGCGCCTATTTTGAAACAGGACACTCATTTCCCCAGGAAACCAAAGAAATATGCGATCAAGCGGATGCGATTCTAAAAGGGCCAATCGGATTAAGTCATGAAAAATCTAAAGCAATACCTGTTGATGAGCAACCTGAGCGTGGTGCATTATTGCCACTACGACGTCGATACAATACGTTTGCAAATTTTCGTCCAGTATATTTGCCCAAGGAGTTGGCTCATTTTTCACCGTTAAAACCTGAGATTATTGGTGATGGAATTGATTTAATCATGGTGCGTGAGTTGGTTGGTGGGCTTTATTTTGGAGAAAAACAAACAGGTATAAATGATGAGGGGCTTCGGTATGTAAAAGAAACTCTGGAATATGATGAGCGTCAAATCCGTCGTATTTTGCATGAAGGTTTTAAATTGGCCCAGAAGCGAAAAAAAATACTTCACAATATCCATAAGAGCAATGTTCTTAAGTCTAGCGTACTATGGAACGAAATTTTGGAAGAAGTGGCCGAGGAATATTCCAATGTTGAAGTGATTAATTTTTTAGTTGATGCCGCTGCTACTATGCTTTGTCTCAATCCAACCCAATTTGATGTGATGGTGATGGAAAATATGTTTGGTGATATTTTGAGTGATCAAGGTGGCGGAATTCTCGGTTCCTTAGGGTTAATGCCATCAGCCTGTTTGGGTGATGAAAAGGCATATTACGAGCCATCACATGGCTCAGCGCCAGATATTGCCGGTAAAAATATTGCCAATCCATATTCTATGATCGGTTCGGTGGCAATGATGTTGGAAAATAGCTTTGGCATGGATAAAGAAGCAAAAAATATATGGGCTGCAATGCAGAATGTTTTTGGAGAAGGGTATTCAACCGCTGATCTTTCTAAATCAGGAAGTGGAGTTAAAATGATTAATACTGATCAGTTTGGCAATAAGGTGGTGGAGGCGCTAGTTAAGATGCCAATTACGAAATCTTAAAAACAGGGTAATTTGTAAACCATATATTTATATTCTTTAAATTATATTGCCAGTATAAACTTTCATTGTATTTGGCTACAATATTATTGGAGATAGTAAAGCAAGCCGCTTAGTTTTTTTACAAAAAACGGGCGGCTTTTTTTTAGATTCTTTTTTAGATAAAACGGATGCTTTTCTTAAAAAATTTAGAAAACCAGTATGTTTATGGATACTAAGTTAGTGGGATATTATATTTATGAAGCGGATAGAAATCTGCTGTATATCAAGCATTCGCCAAGATAGTATTTGAATTCTTAAATTACTGTCAAGCCAATTTTGTTTTTTAACATCCGTTAAAATGAAGACATAAAAAATCGATCTTATGCCGCTTTTTTAAGTGTTTGATCTGGTTTTTTTAGGGACTTTTCTGATTCTTTTAACAGACTGATTACTGTAAGGATTACAGTGAGGAAGATTGCAAATAAAGTGGCAATTATTATTGACCATAATATAAAGCGAGGCTTATCAGGATAGCTTGCTTCAACAGGTAATTCAGCGCTACTCAGTAATTTTGCTTCCTTTTTATCGGAGTTATTCTTCAATTTTTCAAAACGTTCAAGCATTATTTTGTATAGCGCCTGGTCGGCTTTTACCTTTTTTTCTAAACTGCGAATTTCAGAATTAACCCCCATGTCTTCAGCAAATTGCTGTTCAAATTGGGACCATTTGTTCATTTCTATATATAATGCCAACGCATCTTGAGATTGTTTCAGTTTGTTTTTTGCCATAGGGAGCTTATTGTTTTCCCATTCAGCAATTTCAGTCATTTTTTCTGCTTTTCTCTCTTCTTGAATAGCAAGATACATATCGGTTATGCGATTAACAACTTTACTTGCCAATTCTGGTTTTCGGAACGATAGGCGACATTGATAACCGGGTAATTTTTATATTGAGTTACATTAAAATTCCGCAAAAAATAATTGACCATGTTTGACATTCGTTCTGCCGCCAATCTCTCCTCTCGTATTTTTGAAGCAGATTCTATTTCCTCATTGGGGATGTCTGAGGCTTTAATAAACTCAGGAAGAGTATTGAGCTGCAGATCCAAAATAACACGCTTGATTAATTTTTTTGATGAGATTTCATCTATTTTTTTCTGAATAACACTTGTTTCCAGGATTATTTTTGGTGGGGCAGAAAGGTCAATGTTCCTGGAGTTTTCATTTCCAATCAAAAGTCGTGTTTTTGCCTCATATAAAGGCGTCTGCTGGAAAAAGTGGATAATGGCTATCAGCATAACTAAACTGGCGGCTCCTAGGAATATTCCTTTCTTTTGCCAAAAGGCATTAACGAATACTTTGCCAGAATGATTTTTTGTGGCCGTCGGTGCGGTTTTGGTTTTTACTACTTCCTTTTTTAATTGAGGAATGGATTCCTTGATTGGTTTTGGTGTTTCATTCTCTTTCTGCTTGTTTGGTTTTTCGGGAACGGTTGTTTTTTTATTATCTTTTTTCTTTTTTAAGAAGTGTACAGGTGGCGCAGGGGTGGGTTTGGTAACTATTTCCTTGGATTTGATACTGGGCTTTTCTTGAT
>JALXCS010000104.1 GCA_026990815.1 Methylomonas sp.
AAAATAAAAAACAATCTCATGTCAATATTATGGCACGTGTTTTGCTGTAATTTACTGATGACACGTGTTTTATAAGTTCGATGTTACCGGAAATGTTTTACAGCAGGGGAGTGATACTTCCGAAAAGGTTACAGCGGATTTCGTTAATACTAACTATAGGTGAAAAAAATGAGTGATATTAAACCTCCTTTAGATCCACATCCTTTAAGTGATTATGTTGCATGGGCAGGTGGGCGTAATCGTGATCCCATTTTGAATGTACTGAAACAAAAATTACCTGAGGCTCCAGGAAAAATTCTTGAGTTTGCCAGTGGCAGCGGAATGCATATGAATTATTTTGCACCAAATTTCCCTCATTTGCAGTTTCATCCTTCCGATAAAGATACTGAAGTTTTTGATGCCATCAAAGAACGGACTAATGATGAAGGAAATAAAAATATAGTTGATCCAATTCATCTTGATTTAACTGAATCAGAAAGTTGGACCAAGCTGGAACAGGAAGGAACATTTAATGCTATTTTTTGTATTAATATATTCCAGGTAGCGCCTATTTCAATTGCAGATGGCATGATGGAGTGTGCTTCTCATCTTCTTCATGAAGATGGATTTATGTTGATCTACGGCCCGTTCCAAGTTGATGGCTCTTTTACGACTCAATCAAATCAAGAATTTCATGAAACACTTAGATCGGCTGGAGTTTCTGAATGGGGTTTAAAAGATGTAGCAGATATTAAGGTTGCAGCTGCACAATATGATCTGAATTTGGCGGAAATTGTTGATATGCCGGTAAATAATTTTTCCTTGATTATCAGAAAAAACTAAAAAGACAAGTTGGTTCAATGTTGGCCTCGTGTTCACAATCTATCTTCATCTGTATTTTCTAAATCAATTATTATCTGGATCCGTGATTTCAATGTGGATAACAGGGGGCAAGATATTGGTTTCACAGTGGCATAAAAAATTTTTAGCTTGACCCATATGGGTTAAGCGGGTAGTTTTTGACTGCTGAGGAATCAAGACCTTGCACCCTGTGCCATGGCGAAGTCATGGATTCAGGTTTTATTAAAAAATTGAATAATTGAAGTACATGCCACTGAACATGAGACCTCAAATATTAATAACAAATGACTTTAGGAGTAGATAATGACAAAAATACATGACGAAGTTTTGCAGGCAAATGAACAATATGCAGCAGATTTTGACAAAGGGGATTTGGCAATGCCAACCTGCCCGTCAGTTTGCAATTTTAACCTGTATGGACGCTCGTCTTGATCCTGCAAAATATGCCGGGCTGTCAGAAGGAGATGCCCATGTTATTCGAAATGCTGGGGGACGTGCTAGTGATGATGCTATAAGATCTTTGGTTATTTCCTATAAACTTCTCGGCACCAAGGAATGGTTTGTTATCCATCATACTGATTGCGGTATGGAAACATTTACTGATGATGTTATGCGGGACTTGTTATCCAATAGTCTTAAAACGGCTTCAGTAGATGAAACTGGATGGCATGATTGTTGTGAAGGTTCAGGTTCTGCAGAAGGGAAATATATTGACTGGTTAACTATTTCTGATCAGGCTGAAAGTGTCCTTGAAGACGTGATCCGTATCAAATCACATCCTTTGGTTCCTAGGGATATTCCAGTTTATGGTTACATTTATGATGTTAAGTCAGGTAAATTAATTGAAGTTCCACCCGCAACTGCAGCAGGAAAAGTAGCCTAATGAAGCAATCATGTTCAGCCGTTATCATCGGAGTTGGTCCAGAACGTGGCTTGGGTGCTACGCTCGCAAAATTTTTCGCCGCAAAAGGTTTACACGTTTTTATCGCAGGAAGAAGCCAAAATAAGCTTCAATTGATAGTCGATGCGATTGAAAACGAAGGTGGATCAGCTACTTTAGTTGTTGCTGATGCAACAGATGAACATGATATTGAACATTTGTTTGATGTGGTTAAAGGTGATGGCCGGCCTCTGAAACTTGCTGTCTACAATGTAGACAGTAATATTCCTTCGTCACTCCTTGAAACCGAACCAGAAACCTTTGAAAAATTATGGCGTCAAAATTGCCTAGGTGCTTTTTTGTTCGGCAAACAAGCAATTAGAGCGATGCAACCACAACCACAACAGCAAGGTACGCTTATTTTCACCGGAGCCACTGCTTCTTTAAGAGCCAAACCTCCATTTACGGCTTTTTCCGCAGCAAAATTCGGATTGAGGGCGCTGGCACAAGGAATGGCTAGGGAATTTTCACCCCAAGGTATTCATGTTGTGCATGTTATTATTGACGGGGTAATTGATGGTGAACGAGCGGGAAAGCAGTTTCCTGAGTATGTTGCCTCAAAAGGGAAACAAGGATTACTTCAGCTTGAAGCTATTGCAGAAACATATTGGACAGTCCATTGTCAGCATCCAAGCGCTTGGACGCAAGAGCTTGACTTAAGGCCCTATAAAGAACCATTTTGAACCTGGGTGTCTGATATTAACCTGAGTCCTTGACTTCACTGCGTCACAGGTTGCAGGCTCTTGATTCCACCGTGCTCAAAAAATACCCTCTTAACCAATGGGTAAAGCTTGAATTGTTTTATCGCCACTGTGAGGCCAATACCTTACCCCCCTGTTATCCGTATTGAAATCACAGAATCAGGGTTAAAATAATCCCAATTGAACTTGGGCAACCTCAGACATCATTTCTCTGGACCACGGAGGGTCCAGAACTATTTCTACATCCACTGATTCGACGCCCGGTAGTTTACGAATGGCCTTTTCAACATCGCTTTGAATAATGGGTCCCATACCACATCCCGGAGCGGTAAGTGTCATTTTGACATGGACAGCATTTTTCCCTTCACCTAAAGGTTCGACATGGCATTGATAGACCAGGCCTAGATCAACAATATTAACTGGAATTTCCGGGTCATAAACAGTTTTCATGATTTCCCAGCAATTTTTTTCAACCGCTTCCAGATCATTTTCCTCAACCAGCGTTTGAAGTTGATGTTTTTCTTTTCCTAGCGCATCGGCGTCAGAACCATCAATACGAACCATGTGGCCATACTGGGTAACCACAGTGTAATTATTTCCCAACGATTGGTGCAAGGTGACTTCTTCTCCTTTTTTCAAGGTTCCATGATTGCCATCAGGGATGGTGATGACATTGACATCTCTGGTCAAGGTTATATTTTCTCTTTCAGCCATAATGTTTCGTTATCTGGAAAATGTTTGTGCGTCAATGATTTGGCCGGTTACGCTAATACTGTCTGCAGCAAACAAATAATTGTACACTTCATTTAATGATTCCATCTTCTGCAATTTATCTTTATCCTCGGCAGGGTAGGCCCGTTTTCTGAGAGGACTATTTACTGGTCCCGGCACTAAAGTGTTGACCCGAATTTTGCCGGATGATTCAAATTCTTCCGCCAGGATATGTGCAAAACCTTCAAGAGCAATTTTCGAAACCCCATAAGCTCCTGAAAAAGCGAGGCCTTGTCTTGCTGAAGAATCAGAAGTAAATACGATGGATGCGTGATTACTTTTTTGCATCACTGGCAAAAGCACCCTGGTCAATATAAAAGGCGCATTCAAGTTGACATTTAAAGTGTGTCCCCAAGCCGTGGTATCATGAATAGCCAGGGGGGTAAAAGCATGAAATTCAACAGCAGAATACAACATGCCTTGCAAGGAGCCATATTTCTCAGCGATAGTATTTGCCAGTTCCTGATATTCATTTTCATTGGCGCCGGCCAAATCGAATGGATATATTGCCGGTTCCGGCGCCCCAGATGCAACGATGTTGTCGTAAACGGCTTCCAGCTTGGGAATGATTTTATCCAGTAATATTATTGTTGCCCCAGAGTTTGCCAAGGTTTTTGCTGCAGTGCTGCCAAGTCCTCCGGCCGCGCCAGTGATTAAAATAACCTGGTTTGTTAATGTCATGGTTGATTTTCCAGAAAAGCTAAGATTTCTTTAGGGCTATCAATCAAAAAATCGGCACCCCATTGTTCTGGGATATCTTCTGATTTCAAATAACCCCAGGTTGCGGCCATGGTTTTCATTCCGGCGGCTTTGCCAGCTTCAATATCATGTGCTGCGTCACCGATATAGAGACACTGTTTGGGTTTTACTTTTGCATCCCGACAGGCGGCCAGCATTGGTTCTGGGTGTGGTTTTGTTCTAGTTGTGGTGTCTCCACTGATGATGCAGGCCGCCCGATTTGTTAAATCAAGTGCTGACATCAAGGGCTGAGTGAAACGTTGCCGCTTATTGGTGACAACACCCCATTTCAAGCCTCTGTTTTCGATATAAATCAGAAGCGATTCCATACCCTGATATAATTGAGTCTGCTGAGCAATATTTTGCTGATAATCGTCAAGCATTAATTTTAATATTTCAGCTTGAAGTTCTTCATTATTACTGGGCAGACATTGCTTTATCATTGCCATAGCGCCATGAGATATCAAAGGCTTGATACGCTGGTATTCAACCGCGGAAAAATTATATTTCTGAATGCTGCGATTTAACGCGGCAATCAAATCAGGTGCAGTATCTGCGAGTGTTCCGTCAAGATCAAATAAAATACAGGATAAACTGCTATCTGCTGACATACCTAAATTTCAGGCCGCTGATAAGCAATAATGTAATTCACATCAATATCCTTACCCAGGCTGAATTGTTTGCTGAAAGGGTTATATTCAATCCCGGTGATCCCCCGAATTTCCAGTCCGGCATGACGACACCAACGACTTAGTTCAGAGGGTTTAATAAAGGTTTTGTAATCATGGGTACCTTTGGGAAGCATTTTCAGCAAATGTTCAGCTGCGACGATGGCAAGTAAATAAGCCTTGGGTTTACGATTAAGTGTTGAGAAAAACACATAACCGCCCGGCTTAACCATTTTTGCACAGGCGCTAACGATGGAAGCGGGATCAGGAACATGTTCAAGCATTTCCATGCAGGTCACATGATCGAATTGTTCCGGCTGCTGCTCGGAAAATGCTTCGGCACTGATTTTTTGGTATTTTGCCTGAACGCCAGATTCCAGACCATGCAGGTCAGCAATGTCAATGAGATCTTCACTAAGATCGATTCCTGTAGCAATTGCCCCTTGTTTAGCCAGGCCTTCGGTTAAAATACCACCACCACAACCAACATCGACAATTTTTTTATTCTGAATATCAGCATATTCCCGAATAAATTTTATTCTTAACGGATTAATATCATGTAGGGTTTTAAATTCCCCTTGTGGGTCCCACCAGCGTTCGGCCAAGGAGCCAAACTTGTCAATTTCATGTGGATGTACGTTTTCTGTTGCAGTCATAATTAAAACTTGAATTTCGATGCGAGTAGTATACTAAATTACTGGGTAATGGGTTGTTTTTAGATCATTCTCGTTAAGTCAAGGTTTTTGTTTTGAAAACAGCGACTATACTTAGACGTTAATAAGAGCTAGCCTTATGAGAAATATTTTATTCTTTTAAATTCAAGCGAGTCCGGCATGCCCAAAACTAAGTCTTTTTCATTTTTATTTTTTTGTTTGTTGATAATTTCAATATTAAATGCGTGTTCATCAAATACTGCACCAAAGAGAGCCGGTGAGTCATTAGATGAAGAAGAGCAAGAATTAAATGCGCGACGAATAGCAATCAAGGCTTATGTCTATGCCTATCCAATGCTGGAATATTATAAATTAATGTATTTTCAGAGCATTGATGTAGATTCTTCGCAGTACAAAGCGCCGTTTAATCAGCCAAGCTATGTTACGCAATTACCCGGTCCAATGGCAAAACATTTGCAGCGTTATAACAATGATAATTTATATACTTTTACTCGATATGATTTACGAACGGAGCCATTAATCTGGTCTGTTCCAGATATGGGCAAACGCTATTACGTCATACAGTTTGTTGATATGTTCACCCATAATTTTGCTTATTTGGGTACCAGGACTACCCGGAACAAAATAGGGAATTATATGCTGGTTGGACCTGAGTGGCATGGACAAGTGCCGGATGGTATTTCCAGGGTAATAAGATCAGAGACTAATTTCCCGTATAGTATTCAGCGAACGTCGGTTTTGCCACGTGAAATTAAACAAGTCAGCTCCCTGATCAAATCATTCAAATTGATACCTTTACATCAATTTACTGGAAAACCTGCACCTAAAGCAGCTTCAGCAATTTTATTTCCGGTTTATGATTCCAGAAAAGCTGAATCGATAGAATTTATTGGCTATTTTAATTTTTTGCTGGAACAGGTCAGCCTGCCTTCCTCCGAGCAAAAGCTTTTTGATCAGTTCGCCACGATTGGCATTAGTCCGGGAAGTCAATTTGATCCTTCAAATTACAGCCGCGCAGACCAGATCATGATTAAAGCCGGCATAGCCAAAGCAATCAACGACATTAAAATTCGAACCAGGAATTTAATCACCATGAAAAATGGCTGGCAGGTATTTTCAGGAATTTATGGCAGCCGGGAAGAATTGCAAGGTGATTATTTAACCAGAGCCGCTGCAGCCAGATTCGGACTTTATGGTAATGATGAAGAGGAGGTTTATTATCCTGCGACAACTGTTGATGAAAAGGGTTATAGTCTGGATGCCAATGGTACTTCATATATTTTACATTTTGATAAGGATGAACTGCCGCCAGTGAATGGTTTTTGGACGCTTTCTCTGTATAAAATGCCAGGGCACACGCTGGTGGAAAACCCAATCAATCGTTATGCAGTCAATAGTCAAGCAAATGATTTACTTTTTGCTGATGATGGTTCACTAACACTATATATTCAACATGGGTCGCCAGGGAAAGCTAAAGAATCCAACTGGTTACCAGCGCCACAAGGAAAATTTTTATTACAATTACGTGCTTACATACCGAGGCTGGAAGCAATTCAGCCAGATGCTTTATGGGTTCCACCAAAAATCGAGGTAGTTAACTAGATTTTTCATTTGTACACGACAAAAAAATAACTCTCGTGAACGTCAAAGAGGTAAACAATTGAAATAACAAGATCTTCTATCGCAGGATGCGATGAGCTGCATCAATGTGTCTATGTGTGTCCTTTTTTATTACAATTGCTTAACTTCATTGCACAAGTTTTTGTCATATACAGAGAGGTTTTTTTTATCTTTATCGTTGAAAAAACCAGTTGAGTTTTGTTGTCTGCAACCCGTTACTAGATTTTCAAATCTAATTGTTTTCCTGTTTTTAAATTGTTATTTTTTTGTTTTAAATTTAAGATG
>JALXCS010000105.1 GCA_026990815.1 Methylomonas sp.
CTGCAAGCTTATCCTTTAACAAAAGAGGTTGTTTCTTTGTCGCCGATGATTTCATCCTTTAATTAACATAGAGCGGGTTTATTGACACAGAATTTTGAACGCCCTCACTATTTGCTCAAAGTTATTGGTTTAATTTAAACCCGATTGCCCTGATCGAGGGTATGGAAGGTCTTGCTGAAGAAATAACTGTAAGTATCGATAATGAAACTGGGGAATATACACGCTTAACCCGGTTTTATCCTGGTGCTGATACCGCATCTTTCGGTGCTAAAGCCATGATTATCCAAAGGAAATTTTTGTCGTCAGTGGCCGTCTATTTGATCAGGCCTTTGATCTATGGCTGGAAACAGGTCATTATGCAAGTAGACCCGCTGGGGAACTACATGGTCCTTTTAAAACTGATGAGGAGTGTGTTGTGCTTGAAGTTTCTTTTCCCAACTCGTAGGCCGGGTTAGCGAAGCGTTATCCGACATCTTGAAAGCTGCAGGCTATAAGGCAATAATCCACGGATGTTGTATCGCTGAATTTTTGCAGTTATCATTATTTTTGTTTTAGCTGTTGCAGGATTTTTGTTATCTGGTGCTGAATTAAAAAATCACGAAGCAATAATGCCAATGTGTTTTTTTGTTGCAAAGGTTGCTCAAGCCCTTGAATAGACCGTTAAATTTTGACCTAACAAATATCGAATGACTTTAGCCAAAAAGATTTTTAACCGCCTGTTCACTACTTATAATTGTCATTAGCTCTGCTATGCATCTTGGACAAATTTCAGCATTTTTCTATCGCGTCTGACAAGCCGGGCAGCGTCCCATCAGGAATCCAGGTATAACTACTCCCCCAATGAGACAGAATTCGTTGGTATCTGTACACGGCGCATCAGGATAACAGGGAGCCATCCATCATCATAAAAAGAATGGTCTGTAGTAGCCTGATCGGACCGGATATTTTACAACTGATTAATAATTTCTTTTGCTTCTTGCTTTTGTGTATCTGAACCTTTTTCTAAGACTTCTTCCGCGATATTCTTTGCCGCGACTGCGTCTCCCATATCAATGTAAGCCTTGGCAAGATCAATTTTTGTTTCAAATTCATCCATATCAGTAATATCACTTACTGTCGCAAGATCACTGGCTGATTCATTTTGGGAAGTTGGAGGTGCAGCTTCCTGATCAAGTTGAAAATTAAAATCTTCAGAACCAACTTTAAGCTCTAAACTTTCTTCCTCAATTGACGCTATTTCTGATTCATTGTTTTTTTCTTCAATATCTCCAAAATCAAAATCTGCTAATTCTTCCCGAGTATCCTCCATGGCCTCTTCATCAGTAGATAAATCCAGAACGTCACTTTCATCTTCAGCACTTGTTATTGGACTATCTTGCTCATTGGGAGTTGAATCACCTAAATCGAAGTCAATAATATTACTGTCTGAATCATTCAATTCACTAGACAAATCCAGTGTATCTTCATTGTGCTTATCAACATTACTAAGAGAAGTAATATCAAACTCTAAACCTTCATCTTCTTCCAGTTCATTAACATCAGTTTCATTTGTTGGTGCAGTAAAATCTGGCTGCAAAATATCATCGTCAGAAACTTCTGTTTCTTCTTCAGAAGCGGCTTCCACGTCTGGTTCATCAGCAAAAAGTTGTTTATCCGGTACAAGAGCAACACCCATTTCAGAAACTTTCTTCCAAAATTCATGATCTTTTTTCTTTCCAGAAGATTCTAATTCTTCAGCATAGGTTTCAAATGCTTTTTTATCTTCATTGGCATAAAATATTTCCAGTAATTTCAGTTTGCATTCATCTCTATCCGGCTGATTTTCAATCGCTTGGCGCATCAGATCTTCAGCTTGCTGATAACGACCATAGGCTAAATACACATCAGCTTCTGCAATCGGATCAACTTCAGCCTGATCCGTTTCGAAAGCATCGAAATCACTCGGAGTAAATTCACTTAAAAATGAACTCTCCCCCACGGTACCCACATCATAACTGGTGTCTTTTTTGTCCTCAGCAACTGGAATAGTCAATTCCTGATCAGTTTCAGGTAGACTTATTTGGCTTGAAGCTGCAAACATGCTCTCACTG
>JALXCS010000106.1 GCA_026990815.1 Methylomonas sp.
GCTTTATCCGCTACGAATTTCAGACAATGTTGCTTTTGATGCCAAGGTTCGATTTTTAAAAGACAGTTTCCCGCGGTTAATGACATCTGATGCTGTAATTGTTGGTTCTTCCATGGGCTTGATAAACCTGAATGGTAAAACACTGCAAGAAAAGTCAAAAAAAATCAAACAGCTGATTAATATTGCTTCCTGGGGAGAGCAGGTTTTACAGGTGGAGCAGGAGCTTCAACTTATCGCAGATAACAAAAACATCAAATATGTCATTTTTCCTGTTCAAATGGATGATTTTGCCTTTGATAAATATCATGATCTTGATTTTGCTGAAGTCAATAAATACATCAAAGGCGAATTTACGCTTTATCCCTATAATCGGGTATTTTTAAATATCTTCCCGTTTTTAAAGGCTTTTTATAACTACCGATCTTATCACCAGACAGATCATAGGTATCCTTCACTATTGTTTGATGAAACAGGAGGCATTAATTATCGGATTTATGGCGACAATATTGAACAAGATCGCTGGACAAAAAATAAAGTTTATGGATTAAGTAAAAATAATTTTGTAGCGCTGAAAAGAATTGCAAAATCTCTGCAAGACAAAAACATTAAATTTATCGTACTGAGTACTCCTCTGCGTTTATCACTTTTAGAAGCCAGTCCTGAATGGGAAAAACAATTTGAAGAATTTACCCGCTTAATGGAAGCTACAGCTCTCGAAGGTAGCTTTTATTATCTGGACCTGCATCACCTCTTAATGTTAGAGGATGAACTTTTTGCCGACAGTTCCCATATGAATTATGAAGGATCTGTTCTGCTTTCAGAAATTGTCGCCGTTTATGTTGACGGAATTTAATTTTTGTTGGCAGAATTTAGACCCTTTTTTGGATGCCCATTTATTTAGCATTACAGGTCTAGCTTGGCTTGAAGGATTTTATGTTGAAAATTTGTCGACCCGTAATTTTAATTGACCTGATGAGTCAGCGAGTTGCTGACAATAACTGGAAATAGAGCTAGAGTCTTTTGTTGTAGCAGAGGATAATTCTGCAATATTGGTAATATTATGTTGTAACTCATCAATGACGGACTTTTGTTGTTCTCCAGCATTAGCGATTTGAGAATTCATATTATTAATCACTGCAACCGACTGAGTAATTGAGTCGAAAGCTTCACTGGTTCGAGAGGCTTGTTCGACGCCCAAGTGAGCTTGTTTTCTTCCCTCTGACATAACCTTAACGGCATTTTTTGCTTCTTCTTGCAACAGTTCGATCATTTCATGAATTTCTTCGGTAGATTTTTGGGTTCTACTGGCCAGGGTTCGGACTTCATCAGCGACAACTGCGAATCCACGCCCCTGTTCGCCCGCTCTTGCGGCCTCAATTGCTGCATTTAATGCGAGTAAATTTGTTTGATCAGCAATACCTTTAATGACTTCTAGTACCATCCCGATATTTTCAGTATGAGATTCTAGTTTTTGAATGACTGCAGAGGCCTGGTCTACACTATTAGCCAGATGATCTAATACTGAAATCGTGTGATTTACAACAGATGCGCCATTTTCAACCAATTCATCTGCCTGTTTGGCAGCTGAAGCAGCATCAAAAGAATTTTGAGCCACAGATTGAATAGTATCAGCCATTTCGTTAATTGCGGATACTACTGATGCCGCATTATTATCTTGTTCCTGGGTTCGGCTTTTTGCATTTTCACTTAACAATTTTAAATGGTCGCTAATATCCGCTAAATCGGATGCCGATTCTTGACTGTTATTTATAGCTTTGGAAACTGAATCCATAAAAACATTAAAATCATTGGCAAACTCACTTTGAGGGTTTTGTTTCCGGTATTTTAAATCAATTATGCCGTGATCCATTGTGAAGTGGTTGCTAATTTCCTGGAGCTCCACATTTCGTATTGCTTCCTTTGAACTTTTCATGGACATATAAACGAGTAAGCCACTTTCAAAGATCACATATGCGGCGTGAGTAAAAACCATGGTTAACGATGGGCCAGCAGCAAATACATAAACCGGGTATCCCGAAGCTTGAAGATAATTAAAAAGCAAATGATGAGCGGCAATAATGGCTGCTGCA
>JALXCS010000107.1 GCA_026990815.1 Methylomonas sp.
TGGCTTCGATTTCAGTGTTATTTTCCCGGCTCCCCTGGTCTGCAACCGGTTGTTTCGCAGACGCTGCGTCATTAGGCTCATTTTTTTTTGGGCTGACGCAGCGCCACTCCTTGTTTTCTGTTGTTTGTTCGCAATTCCAGCCAGTTATTGACTCCTCCGCACCAACAAAAACGGTATACAATAAAAAAAAGATCCCTGTAATAAAACGCACAAACATTGAAAATGAAAGGTATTATTTAAACTGTCGATAAAAAACTGAATGCAGCCGATTATTTTACCTGAATTTACTAAAGTCTTTTAAAAAGAATCTTATATGCAAAAACAAAATATCAGAAAAAAAGTAATCCAATCATGGTTACAAAACCAACTCAAAATGACCATCGATTCGTTAACCCCTGCATCCAGCGATGCCAGCTTCCGTCGTTATTTCCGGATATCTTGTAATAATCAAACTTATATAGTCATGGATGCACCGCCCGAACGAGAAAACATCAAAGCTTTTATTGATGTGGCCAGTTTGTTATCGACCACAGGCATAAATATCCCAAAAATTTATCACATTAACCTGGAGCAAGGATTTCTATTACTGGAAGATTTTGGAAATCAATGCTACCTGGATAAGCTCAACCAAGATAATGTCGATATTTTCTATAAACAAGCACTCAACAGCCTGCTCAAGCTTCAGTCCAAAATAGATTTCAAAAATTGTCAATTACCTGTTTACGACTTTGAACTGTTAAACAAAGAACTCGATATCTTTGCCGAATGGTTTCTTGAAAAAAAATTAAACATCTCAATTACCCATGACTACCGTGCAATTTTTGAAAAAACCAAACAACTACTTATCAACTCTGCCTTAGAACAACCCAAAACTTGTGTTCATCGGGATTATCATTCAAGAAACTTAATGATCACATCGGCAAACAATCCAGGCATTATTGATTTTCAAGACGCCGTGGTAGGACCAATTACCTATGATCTAGTATCACTGCTTAAAGATTGTTATATTGAATGGCCTGAACAGATGATTGATCTATGGTTAAATCAATACTTTCAACATTTGAAAGACACTAGACTCATGAACAATAGCTTCGATACCTTTAAATGCTGGTTTGACCTGATGGGAATTCAAAGGCATCTAAAAGCCATTGGTATTTTTGCCAGGCTTCACTTGCGAGATAATAAGTCAACTTATTTACAAGACATACCAAGAACTATAGATTATATACTTAACACCAGCGCTAAATATCCCGAATTAAATGCATTCAATTATTTTTTTCAGAACACAGTCATGCCAGCCTGGCGATTAACAATATGAAGGCTTTTATTTTAGCTGCCGGCAGAGGTGAACGCATGAAACCACTGACTGACACCACACCAAAACCGTTACTGACGATTAACGGTAAACCACTCATTGTTTACACTATCGAATCTTTAGTAGCTGCTGGTTTTAGCGATCTGATTATCAACCTGGCGTATTTGGGCGAACAAATAGAAAATACACTTGGTAATGGCTCTCAATTTAACGCCACTATCAAGTATTCGAAAGAAGGCCCGAACGCTTTGGAAACAGCCGGAGGAATTATCCATGCTCTACCACTTCTTGGAGACGCCCCTTTTCTGGCTATTAATGCTGATATTGCCTGTGATTTTCCTGTGTCCAAACTCATCAACAAAAATATTGATTTAGCACATTTGGTGCTAATCAAGAATCCAAGTCACCACCCTGAGGGAGATTTTGGTTTAAAAAACAAGCTCATCAACATGCAGACTTCTGAAAAGTTTACTTTTAGTGGTATTGGAATTTATCGCCCAGAACTTTTTGCCAACATACTCCCTGGAAAATCCAAACTTGCCCCGTTACTCCGAAGTGCAGCACTTAACAACCGTGTTAGCGGGGAACTTCATCATGGCTTCTGGATGGACATCGGCACACCGGAAAGACTCAAAGAATTGGAAAAACAATATAACCACGCAAATTAAATGTTAATCTTTATTTTTTTATAAAACGCGAATTCAACTCTGAAGTGCAATTTTAGTATTCATACAACCTTACGCTGAGCATTTCCAAAAAAAACTTCATG
>JALXCS010000108.1 GCA_026990815.1 Methylomonas sp.
TAAAATTTCATTTTTTTTTGGTGCAACAGGTGCTGCTTGAGCTTTTTGTGCTGTTTGAGACGCATTATCTGCTTTTGGTAGTGGTGTTTTAGCAAAAAACATTTTAAAAGCAAAAAAACCTCCAGCACCTCCAATAAAATTATTGGCTGCTCCAGAAACTAATGAAATACCGGAGTTGTTTTTTCGAGTTCCTATTCAATTTCAATTACCAGACTTGAAAAAGGATCAAGGATATCGGGTCCAGATTGCTAAAACCCGTTTTTTTAATGAGATATTGTTTAATAATACATTTGATTCCAGTTTGATTAGAACCATTGATTTACCAGATGGTAATTATTATTTGAGAATTCGTGGAATTGACCGGCATATGCTGGAAGGTATAAATGCGCAGATGCCATTTAGGATTAATGCGCGACCAGAGCCTCCTTTTCTGATTGAACCGACACCAGAGGCTGGAATACTTGAGCCATCCCCAAATTTTATTTGGGCAAAGGGGAAGTCAATTCGAGGTTACCATTTCCAATTAGCAAAAAACTCGGGTTTTTCCCCGTTGTTAATAGATATCAGAGAACATGAGGACGCTAGTTTACAATTAGAGACGCCATTGCCAATTGGCAAATATTATTGGCGCGTGGCTGCTATTGATGAAGATGGAGATGGGCCTTTTTCTGATCCACAGTTGTTACGCAGGGTTCATTCGCCACCAAAAATGGAAATTCCAGAGATGACAGACAGATCATTAGTGCTTCGGTTTCGTAAAGGATTGCCTAACCAAAAATACCATGTTCAGATGGCTAAGGATGAGAGTTTCAATGATGTAATAATCGATAAACAACTGGAGAAACCCGAATTTACCATGCCAAAACCTGAAAGTGGTGATTATTTTGTGCGTATTCAAACAATAGAACCGGATGGTTTTATCGGTCCTTTCAGTCAGCCGCAACATGTCGAAGTGCCAGCATTTGATTGGTACTGGTTGTTGTTAACGCTGCCTTTGTTTGCCTTGTTTGCATTATAGGGCGATCAAATGGCTAATCGGTCTGCAAAAATATATGCTTTGGTAATGGCCGTTTTGCTGACTTCATCCGCAGTGGTTTTGCAATGGTATGGAAGCTTGCAGGCCTGGGATAATATGATTTTTGACCGTCTGGCAAAATATTTTGAGCAGCAACCCAACTCGGATATCATCATTGTAACGATTGATGACAGGAGCCTTGACAGTCTCGGCAGATGGCCATGGTCCCGGCAGCTTCATGCTGAATTTATCAATAAATTGACTGATGCCCAAGTCAGAGCAATAGGGTTTGATATTCTATTTATTGAGCCAGATATGGTTAACCCTGAAAATGATACGCTTTTGGCCAAAGCAATTCAACGAAATGGAAAAACGGTATTACCTGTTGTCCTTGAATCGACCAGTACTGCCAGGGATGTAAAAGTTAAATTACCTTTGGCTGAATTAGTAAATGCAGCAGCCGATATGGGTCATACCAATATTTTGCCAGACGGAAAAGGTGTCGTTCGCGGGCTGTATTTGTCGGCAAATATCAATTCTGGATTAAAAATTCCCGCATTCACCAAAGCATTGTCTACTCTTGGCCAAACAGATGAATTAAAGCCTGTAAATAAACCGGGTCTACTAACCCCCCCTGCATCTGAAATTGCCAAATTTTCTGATTATGTTCGTATTCCGTTTTCTGGTTCCGCAGGCCATTACCCAATGTATTCATACGTTGACGTACTGCGTTCGGACAAACTGAGAAAACAGTTTTATGATAAATATATTCTAATAGGCCTGGACGCAACTGGTTTTGGCTCACATTTTGCTACTTCAGTATCCAATCATTTCGAATTGATGTCAGGGATTGAATTAAATGCTCATGTCCTGGATATGCTGATAAAAAAGGATAGTATTTTACTTATTAAACCAATTTCGGCCGCATTGATAACCGCATTTTTGGTTTTTGTTCCTTTAGTTTCATATAGTTTTTTATCCGGCAGGCAGATTTTTTTAATTACTGTGTTTTTTATCCTGATAAGTCTGGTAATTAGCGCCTGTCTATTGCTCATCAATTATCTTTGGTTTGCTCCAACACCTGTTATTTTAGCTTTATTATCGGGTTTCTTGTTTTGGAGCAGCAAACAGCTTGGTGTAGTCTCAAAGTTATTATTTATGGAAAAACAAAAAGCAAGGGCAACTCTGCAGGCGATTGGTGATGCTGTTGTTACGACGAATAAGCAAGGGAAAATTGAATATATGAATCCCGCCGCTGAAAAAATGGCAGGGTACTCATTAAATCAAGTAAAAGGTCAAACATTATGCGATGTTTTTACCGTTGAAGAAGCAGACCAATGTAAACAATTTTTTGAAGAATTTCAGAATAACATCAGCGGTGACGGAATTGATCAGACTGAAATAAAAAGCTATGTTAATCAATCCGGCCAAAAATATGCTATGCAGCTTTCCGCAAATCCGATTATTGAACGGAACGGTAAAGATTCAGGAATGGTTTATGCTTTTAATGATTTAACAACGTTGCTGGAAATCAGTCAGCGTATGGCTTATGTTGCAACACACGATACGTTGACGGGCTTGCCGAATCGGGATCTCTTGCATGACCGTTTAACTCAAGCTATAAGACTGGCTAGCCGATTGGGTAAACATATTGTTATTTTATTTATTGATTTGGATGGTTTTAAAAAGATCAACGATGGTTTGGGGCATGCAGGAGGTGACCTTGTTCTAAAAGAAATAGCAAAAAGACTTCAATCCAGTGTTCGACATGGTGATACTACCGCCCGCTGGGGAGGGGACGAATTTGTCATTTTGATGGAAAATCTTGAACATGAGGAATATGTTCTCGAGATCGTTGATAAAATAGTTCATAATCTGTCAGCTTCATTACACGTTTTCAATCAAGAGGTTTTTGTCACTCCAAGTATTGGTATTAGCTTGTTTCCAAAAGATGGAGAAACGGCAGATGCACTTTTAGCAAGAGCCGATGCTGCAATGTATAGTGTTAAAGATACCGGTCGAAATGGCTTCAATTTTTATTCTACAGGGCTTAATGATACCGCCAGGCAGCGGTTGCAAATGGAAAAGGAAATGCATGATGCATTGCAACAGGGTGAATTTGAAGTTTTTTATCAGCCTTTGATTGACTTAAAATCTCAGCAAATCCAGGGTGCTGAAGCTTTATTAAGATGGCGTCATTATGAAAAAGGAATTATTCTACCTGGTGAGTTTATTTATCTAGCTGAAGAAACGGGTTTGATTGTTCCTATTGGTGATTGGTTATTTCAAACCGTTTGCCGGCAATTAAAACAATGGCATCAGCGTGGTATACAGGGCATTCAAGTCGCAGTGAATTTATCACCACGTCAGTTTATGCAAAAAAATCTGTTGGAAATGGTAAGTCAATGCATAGAACATTACCACATCATTCCCGGTACATTAAATGTAGAAGTCACTGAAAGCATTATGATGAGGGATGTTGAACAGGCTATCAAGATATTACAGGCTTTGAAAGCCATTGGTGTTTCTGTTGCACTTGATGATTTTGGAACAGGCTATTCATCATTGAGTTATCTCAAGCGGTTTCCAGTTGATAAATTGAAAATAGATAAGTCATTTATTAATAATCTTTTTTCCGATTCTGAAGATGCCAGTATTGTTAATGCTGTGATTTTGCTTGGTCATAACATGAACATGCAAATTGTTGCCGAAGGTATTGAAACCCGGGACCAAATGTTATTTCTGATGCGCCAGGGTTGTGATATTGGTCAAGGTTATTATTTTGACAGGCCGCTCAAGGCGGAAGGAATGACCGACCTGTTGCTTGAAAAGACGGTTTTATCCGAATAGATTAAGCTCTGTTACCTATCTTCCAGTCTCAATGCATCGCCAAATGTGGTGTTTTTGTCAAAGTCATCCCAAACATAAACCGGAGTGGTAATTGGTGTTGTTGGAATAAAACAGGTAACGAGATCAGCAATTCCTGAAGCAATCCTTCCAGCCATAATCAATCCTCCGTAAGGAGCGCCTCCCACTACACCCCAAACGACATTGGTATCATTACTGATATTAATTACATTTTTGGGGATTTCGAGAAAACTGGCGCCAATATTTGCAAGTCCGCTTAATGCTTTGGTTTTTACTCTTTCGTTATAATTTTCATCATTGTCATTGGCATGACTTGCAGGAGCAAGTATCATGAAAAAACTGGTTAACAAAATGCCTAAAAAAATTCGTTTATGATTCTTCATTTCATTGCCTTGCGAGTAGTTAAAAATTCTTTACTAAAACAATAAAAGTATAGCAGAGCAAAATGAATTTTCCGGGCATATTGTTTGGTTTTGTCATAATGTTAAAATTATGCAAAATATCAATGTCTTAACTTTTATTTTTGGGGTGCGGAAATGAGAAAAACTCTGACTTTTTTGATGATAATAAATTTTTGCGTTTCTACAAGTTATGCGGCAACAGAGCAAGAAATGATTAAAGAAAGCAAGTATGCAATCAAGGATTTTGCTGGGCAATTAAAATCCAGGCTAATGGAGGGAATATCAAAAGGCGGACCAGTGACTGCAATCCAGATTTGTAATCAGGTTGCTGAAGATATTGCCAAAGATGTTTCTGAAAGGCACGGCTGGAAAATTTCACGTACATCCCTGAAGCCAAGAAATATCAAAAATGCACCTGATGCCTGGGAGGCATCAGTTTTACAATCATTCGAAAAACGCAAGTTTGCCGGCGAAGATATTGCTAAAATAGACTATGTTGAAATTGTTCAAAAAAATGGTCAATCGGTTTTCCGATATATGAAAGCTATTCCAACACAAGGCCTTTGTTTAAGCTGTCATGGGGATCTCATTTCTCCGGATGTTTCTGATAAGCTACGACAACTTTATCCTGATGATAAAGCCACAGGGTTTCAAGTGGGGGATATTCGAGGTGCTTTCAGTATTGTCAGAGAAATTAAATAGTGCTGCCAATTATTCGTCAGCTGGAATTGCAAGATTATCAAACAACCTGGCAGAAAATGCAGGAATTTACCAAGTCAAGAGACCAAACAACTCCTGATGAAATTTGGGTTGTTGAACATCCTTCCGTTTTCACTTTGGGGCTTAATGGCAAACAACATCACATTTTAAAACAGACTGAAATTCCAGTCATCCTGACTGACAGGGGAGGACAGGTAACCTTTCATGGCCCGGGGCAACTGATTGTATATACATTGCTTAATCTGGAACGTCTGAAATTGAATATCAGGCAATTGGTGACAATTCTGGAGCAAGCCATGATTAATACATTAGCGCAATATGGCATTCACTCGAGTGCAAAAAAGCAGGCGCCGGGAGTTTACATTTCGGAGAAAAAAATTGGCTCGGTCGGGTTGCGAATAAAAAATAAATGCAGTTATCACGGATTGAGCTTAAATAATCAAATGGATTTAACCCCTTTTACCTATATCAATCCTTGTGGCTATCCTGGTTTGGAAGTTACCCAGCTTTCTGATCAAGGTGTTAAAATCCATACTTATGAATTAGCTTTACCTGTTGTTCACGCAATTATTACTGCTCTGGAAAAATATTAAATGTCATATCAAGCGCCGTCTCGCTCAACCCCCCAAATTCATCAACGTAATGCTGACAAGTTGTCCAGAATTCCGGTCAAAGTTGGAAAACCAAAAAAAATGTTACGAAAACCGGACTGGATTCGAATAAAAATTCACGGTGGTGAAGATGTTGACAGGATTAAACGAATTTTAAGGGAGCGCAATTTACATTCAGTTTGCGAAGAGGCCGCCTGCCCCAATCTGGCTGAGTGCTTTAATCATGGTACAGCCACCTTTATGATTATGGGGGATTTATGCACACGCCGCTGCCCTTTCTGTGATGTTGCTCATGGCAAACCACAGTCATTGGATCAAAATGAACCAGAGCATTTGGCTGAAACCGTCAAGGCACTGGATTTAAAATATGTGGTGATTACCTCTGTCAATCGTGATGATTTAAGAGATGGTGGTGCCGGACATTTTGCCGCTTGTATTCGGGCATTACGCCAACAGACGCCGGACACAAAAATTGAAATTCTGGTGCCGGACTTTCGAGGACGAATGCAAAAGGCTGTGGATATTTTAGCGGAAAGTCCCTGCGATGTTTTTAACCATAATCTGGAAACAGTTCCTCGTCTTTATCGACAGGCCAGGCCGGGTGCAGATTATAAAAATTCACTGTTGCTGTTACAACAACATCAACAAGCAATGCCTGAAACACCAACCAAGTCAGGTTTAATGCTGGGGCTTGGTGAGACTCGGGAAGAGTTGCAACAAGTCTTGGAAGATCTACTGGCTCATGGCTGTAGTATGTTAACTTTGGGTCAATATCTTCAACCCAGCCAGGAACATTTGGCTGTTAAGCGATATGTTTCGCCGGAGGAATTTGACCAGTTTGCTGAAATGGCAAGATCGCTGGGATTTAAACAAGTCGCCAGTGCGCCGTTGGTCAGATCCTCATATCATGCAGATTTACAAGCTAAAGGCATAAAAATGCTCTAAAGTAGAAACTGCTTCACGTCTTTGCTGAACAAACTGCTGGTTTTTTCAAAGTTCACTCCCGTATTGCGATCTATAGTTTACGTTCCTTAGGTAATTTTTCAGGAGATCGCTATGCGAGAAAACACCAGCATTAATGAAATTGAATCGGTTAACAATTTATTAACACTTTCGGTTTATTTCACCATTGCAGACTGTCTTGATCTTGATGCCATGACGCTTCAGGCAGATGATAATTTGCGTAAAGATCTGGGTATGTCAGATATTCAGCAACAGACTTTATTTGAATCCGTAAAGGACCAATTTGAGGGAGAGAAACTCGACTTTTCTATAATACAAACTGTGCAGGATGTAGTTGATCAACTGGTAACTTACAACGAATATCAGCGTTTACATTAATCCCCCACTTCGAATTTATGGCAGGAGCTGCTTCAACCGCGATTAAATTGCGGTAAAGAAGCAACTTCTGCAAAAAAAAAATGACTGGTTCATTTTTTCATATCTCAAGCCTTATACCCATCCTAATAAGTTTATTTTTAACTCTTATCATCCACTCTATCGCCGGCAGGAGAGGGGATATACTAGAACTTATTAGGACAACGATTACTCCGCTAAACATTTCAAGTCAGTTATAATTCGAGGCCACATACTCAAAATA
>JALXCS010000109.1 GCA_026990815.1 Methylomonas sp.
TGCCAACAAAGGCCTGGTGATGATAAGCAGCGGCGACGGCAAATTTAAAGTGCTGCACCCTTCGCAAAGCGGATTTTTCCTGCAAGGAATGGTGGAGTCATTGCTCTATTTTCCGGGTGATACGGCGCTGGTCGTGGCCGGGCTCAACAGGGCCAAGGTGGTGGTGCTTGAGCATATCAGGTCAAAGTAATTTACGGCACGTGTTATAAACGCGCGCCAGTTACAACCGCGCGCCAGCTGTTAATAAAACTATGGAACTAGCGCGCGTTTGCACCTTAAATCCGTATGTGCGGGGAAAAATCAGTTGTAAAAAACATGTTATCAGCACTTTACGGTTAGTATTATTCCACTTATATTGGTGAAACCTTAATGAGCAAAAACATGAAAGTAATTAAATCCTCGTACGTATCACCATTTGGCGGTTTGAATTTTGTGATAAATGAATTTGACAACATCGGTATGGCTCGACTGATATCTGATGAATTACCATCATTATCAGCCCAATGTGTATATGGTTGGAGGGATTTACTCTACAGCTTTTGGTCTGTAATTTTTTGTGGTGGGGACTGTGTTGAAGATATCGGAGGAAATTTCAGAAAGTCAATTACCAACCACCCATCACTGAGAGTACCCAGCCCAGACCGCATACTTGACCGGATGAAAGAGTTGTCCCTTCCAGCGGAATTATATGATACTCGCAAGGGGACTAAGATACACCAATTCAGTCACAATGACTTGCTCAACAGACTAAATATAAAAATATTGAAAAAAACATCGACGTTTAACCACAAGCAAAAAGGCCATCTTTTGGACTATGACAATACCATCCTTTTTACCCGGAAAGAGGATGCCAGGATGACATTCAAAAAGGAATTCGGTTACGCACCAGGGGTTGGCATTATAGGGAACCATGTTGTATATGTGGAAAACAGAAATGGGAATAGCGATGCTCAGACCTTGCAGCAAGACACATTGCAACGGATGTTTGATATGCTTCAATCAGAGGGTATCAACGTAGACAGGTTTAGAGCAGATGGAGCATCTTATCAGTTATCCACTCTGGATGTTATTAGTCGGAACGTGAATAAGTTTTATGTAAGAACACGCATGGGGGAAGGCCTATACAAGGCCATTAAACAGATTGATAACTGGGAGCTGGTTAAAGATGGAGACCAGGTGGTTTACAGAGGCGATACAATGTTTACCCCATTTGAGCAAACAGCAAAAAGGAACAAACAGGAGCATTTATTAAAAAAATACCGGCTGGTAGTTACTAAGGTAAAAAGAGATGACGGCCAGATAAACCTGTTTTCAGCAGAACCATATAACTATTATGGTATTATTACCAATGATTATAAATTGGATAATGATCAAATAGTATCTTTCTACAACCAAAGAGGGGCGAAGGAAAAGGAATTTGATGTATTGAAAAATGATTTTTGCTGGGGCCACCTCCCGTTTTCAAAATTGGAAGAGAATACCGTGTTTCTTCTGATAACAGCAATGTGTAGAAATTTATACCATCATGTGATTAATGTGTTTGCCAAGAGGTACAAAGGACTTGCCAATACTTTTAGAATTAAAAAATTCATCTATAGGTTTATTTGTATACCTGCCAAATGGATTAAAACAGCAAGAAGTTGGAAATTAAGATTGTATGGAGAACTTGAACTTAAGACATAATGGAATATTAAACGGGAAAAACTAAGAATTGAATAAAAGAAACGATTTTGCAGGATCAGTACGTCCAATCATGGGAGTTTGGGCTGAAAGATTTGGTTACTGGTATGATGATACGGCACTTCCACTGCTAAATTTGACAAATTAACCATATTTCCAGGTATATGGACAGGTCAGTTCAATATTAAAAGTATGCCTTGTATTAGACATACGGATTTAAGGTTGCATCGAGAACGCCGTCTGTCAGGAATTTATAATTCCGCATCCTTTCAGTTCCATGAAAAAATGGTCATTTTCTCATGGATGCGCTTCTGCAGGTTGAAGAAGACCCCGCGACGGGGGGCGGGGATGTTG